>NZ_PTSN01000049.1:0-4586 GCF_002965865.1 Escherichia sp. MOD1-EC6098 | reverse complement strand
GGCGCGCCGTTCACATCTGTGTGAAAATACAGTATCCGGTTCGGTCCCTCTTTGCCCGCCTTGTCCACCCGCGCCAGCGGTTCATAACTCCCCTGGTCGCTGTAGATATACAGGCGGCTTATCCCCTCCGGCCTGCTCTCCTGCGCCAGCCGCATCCCGTCCCATAAAAATTTTGTCCGGTTGTACGGTTTACCGTCAGGGCTGATGTGCTGTTTTTCCGTCCGCCTCCCCAGCGCATCGTACACATACCGGTATGTCTCCCGCGCTGTCGTCACCTCCACCATCCGGTGTTCCGCATCATAACGGTAACTCTGCGTTCCGCTCCGGCCCTGCTTTTCCACCACCCGGCCGTGTTCGTCATAACAGTAATGCACGCCACGGTAAGACATCAGCCGGTTGAACGGCACCACGCTGTTTTCTGCCGTGGCCCTTTCCCCCGCGCGCCTCCCCAGCAGATTTCCCGCCGCGTCGTACTGCCAGCTCGCCAGATACCCCTCATCCTCCGAGCGGCATGCCGTGATGTGGCCCGTGGGGTCATAGAAGTAATCCGTTTCCCCCCGCCGACTGTGCCGCGTCTTCAGCAGTTCGTCCTGACCGTTGTAGCTGTACTGGCGGTCCGTGAACGTTTCCGGCACCACCCCGCGCATCCCGCTGTATGTCTCCCTGCGCTTCAGTCGCCCGGCAGGGTCGTAAAGCTGCCGCGTGCTCAGCCGCCCCTGACTTCTGAGCACCTCACGGTGCAGGGCGTCACGCGTGAACTCACTGATAACCTCCCGGTCCAGATTTATCTGCTGGAGATGACCGCTGCCGTAGTACAGATGGCGCTGCGTTCTGCCGTCCGGAAAGGTGGTGGCTGTCCGGTTGCTGAGTTCATCGTACTGATGGGTTAAGATGCCCTGCGCCGTCTCCTCGGTCAGCATCCGTCCCAGTCTGTCGTAACTGAAGCGGATAATCTCCGGTGCATCCGTTTCCCCGGCATCCGACCGCTGGCGGCGGATTTCCAGTAGCTGGTCTGCCGCATCATAGATGTATTCTGTGCGGCTTTCTGCTGTCTCTTTTGCCGTGAGCCGGCCCGCCGCATCGCGCGCCAGCCGGTGACGGATTTCACCGCCCCGCTCCCCGGTGAACACCACTTCCGTGACCGCGTTCAGCGCGTTGTAACGGTACGCCTGGCGACAGCCATCCGGGTTTATCTGCTCCGCCAGACGGTCCAGCACATCGTGGCGGAACTGATAGCTTTCTCCGTTCTCGTTTGTCAGCCGGGTCAGCCGTCCGTAGGCGTCGTACCCGAATGCCGTCCTGCGCCCCATCGCGTCCGTCCGGCTGCGCACCCGCCCCTGCCCGTCGCGTTGCCAGCGCGTTATCCTCCCCATCGGGCTGGTATACTTCACCAGCCTGCCCGCCGCATCCGGCTGGTAATGCGCCGTGCGGCCGTCCGCCAGTATCACCTCCACCAGGTGACCGCTGTCGTCATACCCGTAGCGTGTGCTGTGGCTCTGCGCGTCTGTCATCCGTATCAGCCGCGTGCGTTCGTCGTAGAACCAGACCGTCTGCGAGCCGGAACAATCCGTATGCCGTGTGAGCTGCCCGTCTTCGTTCCACTGAAGGTATTTATTCCCCCCACGGGCATCGGTTATCTGTACCACCTGGCCGTGGCGGTCATACTGATACCGGGTGTTCTGTTGCAGCGGGTCGGTCACGACAAGAAGATTGCCGCGTTCATCGTACTCACAGCGCCAACTGTTCCCCGCTGCATCCACTTCCGTTTCCGGTTCGTGCCACACCGGGTGCCACTGTGTCTGTGCCACCCGCCCCAGCGGGTCGTGCGTCTCCGTGATATGCCCCAGGCGGTCATACACATAGCGCCATTTGCCGCCCTGAGCGTCGGTCATCCCCAGCAGCAGTCGTTCTTCGTCGCTCCAGCGGAACGTCATCACCTGCCCGGCTTCGTCCTGGTACGCCGTCACCTGATTCTGCGCATCCCACTGATGAAAGCGTGTCCGGCCCGCCCCGTCTGTCACACATACCACACGTTCAGCCATCCGCCAGTCCAGACGGTATCGTGCGCCACTGTCGGTATGGTGGCCCGTCACGCGCCAGCCTGCATCATCCGGCCCTTCATACCAGCCCCACTGGTAATAATATCCTTCGCCGCCGGGCTGCCGGTGCAGCGTCATGCAGTTGTTTTCGTCGTAAGCAAACTCACGCAACAGGTGCCCCGTGCTGTCGTGCACGCCGTTCAGGTGGCCAGCCTCGTCATAGTTGTAACGACGCAGCAGTAAAGGTGCAGTATCAGGGAAATGCTGATAAATCTGTGTCACCCGCCGGGGATGCGCCGCCAGTTCGTAATACAGACGGATGCACGGACGCTGCTGTTCGCCGCGGATTTCAGTGATGCGCCCCCGGTCGTCGTAGTACAGATTCAGACAGTTGCTGTTACGGTCGCCCAGCATTTTCAGCCGCTGGCGCTGCGGGTGATGCGGGTCGGCTTCAAACAGAAAAAAATGTCCATCATCGCTGCTGATAAGCCAGTGCCCCTGCTCACCACGCCGTACTGCCAGTCCTTCACCGGGGCTGTAAAACCCGCTCCCCGGCAGCACGGCTTCCATATCCAGCCGTCGCCCCATACCCGCCACAAAGGTCATGCAGTTTTCGTCCGCGTTACCCGGTGTGCGCTCGAGGCTGACTTCATACATCACGCTCCAGCCCTGACCGAACATCCCATCCGTGCGTTCGTCACGACTGCTGTACACACGCTGCCAGTCCAGCGGAAAGTGGCCCGGCAGGCTGAAATCGAAGTCATCATCATCAGCCAGGTATTTGGCCCCGGTGGCGGCGTTGACCGGATGCGGGAGGGCGCTGATGGCCTTCTGCGTCATCATGCTCATCCCGATACCGGCAGCAAAACAGGCGATTTTAGAAAGCATTTTGCCCGGGCGAAGAAACATCAGCGCCACGGTTGCCACCAGGGTTATCTGCGACCTGCCGCTTCTGATATCCCTGACCACCAGTAACGGACCGCCAATGCGGACATCCGGTGACACAAACGCCCCGTCCCCCGGCGCATTCACCACCCTGGCCTCGCAGGTACAGCGTGCCCCGCTGCGTGCCGCTGGCTGACTGTTGACACGCACATCCCGCGCACCTTCCGCGATATATTCCGCCGCGGGCGGTTCGTCATCACCTTTGAACAGATTACTGATACTACCAATAACCGCATTCACTCCCTGAAAGGCGGTTTCCAGCAGACCGTCCGGACTCAACAGGTTAAGGGCCGTTCCCAGAGGGTCATCCAGAAAGGCGGCTTTTTTTTGTGCGAGTAACTGAGTCAGTGAGGAAGGATGTTTATGGCAGTCGATTTTATCGTCAGGGGTCGGGGTGGAGCCAGGTGCCGCACTGGCCACGGTGGGCTGCCATAGTTCCGACACAAAATGTGTCACGCCATCCACCATCTCAGAACACCCTTCTTCCGTACTGAGCTGGTCGTGCAGCGCCCGGGACATCAGAACAGGTCCAGTCACCGGATGAACCGCCAGGGCTATTGCCCCCGCCATTTCCAGATATTCCCCGGCCACATCCCGGAACGTTCTGGCGTCCTCCTGACGCTGCGCTTCTTCCTGTTCCGCCTTCGCCTGCGCTTCCTGTGCCTCAATCTCCTGCCGCGATGCCGCTGTGGCCGCTGCCCGCGCGGCAGGTTTGCTGTTGATCAATGTGTCACCAGAGCCGGTGAGGATGTAACCTTCAATCTGAGGCGGGAAAAGCATATCTGCGAGGTCTGAACAGGCTTCGCTGACCGTTTCTGTCACGCCGGTGTACACCATCGCCACACCCGCCACAAAACCGGTCAGCACGACAGCCGTGCACCCCATCGTGATCCCTACTGACGCCGCCAGTAACGAGGTTGCGCCGACAATGAGGGCATCAATAACGACATTTGCGGCCACTTCCAGCACCGCCCCCAGCACATCTGCCATAAACGACGTATGCAGCAGGGCATCACCCTGCCTTGCCGCCCAGAATGCATCTTCCATGTCCCGTTCCCTGTGTGATTAATGCGTCCTGGTTTCCTGCCGTATCCTGAAGCGCAGATTCTTTTTAATTTCAGCCCAGCGCGTCATGTCTGCCGGGGTCAGCGGTGTGGTTCTGGCGTAAGTGAAGGCCATCATGACCCGCTCACCCGGCAATACAAATGCCACCTGACACTGATACACCTGCTCGTTACCCCGGAGAAACTGGCTCTGTATCTCCAGCCCTTCCTCAGCGTCATTAATCCCCACGCGGGTCACCTGCACGGGCGTGTGGTGCAGTTCCCTGACCTGCTTTTCCAGCTTTTTCATTTGCTGTTCAACCTGAGAGGCTAATTCGTCTCCTTCCTGCATCTGACCCCGGCTGATAATGAGTGCGGCGTCGGGATTGCTGAGCCGCAACATATTAATGGTACTGTCCTGAATAATATTCCCGGTGAAAGTTATAACTGTCTCATTGAGGTAATATTCCGTCATAATGGCATGAGTCCTTTTTAATAAACGAATTATTTTTTGATGGGTTTTTATTTATTTTTTAGTCATGAAGGTGACGTCTATTGC
>NZ_PTSN01000048.1:0-4818 GCF_002965865.1 Escherichia sp. MOD1-EC6098 | reverse complement strand
TTTTCTACCTCATGTCTCTCACGCACCCAACTGAAAGCGAATTCATTGATTGGGCTTGTTACACCTTCTGGTCTTTTAGTTTTTGACTTGAGACGCTCGCGCAATTTCTTAAATAGCTGTCGTATCCATTTGTTGCTTTCTTCTACGGCAGTACCATCAGGCAGACGCAAATCGAAGCGACTCAAGAAGACTCGACTGTAACTAGATAACATGGCATCAAGTTCCTCCACTATCGGCCTGAGGATATCTAACCGAACACCGGATTTCTCCGTAGTGTTGATTTGGTACGCGCGACCATTATGGTAAAACGTATCACCAGCAATGACTGGATACCTACCGTGAGCGTGAGTTATGACTGTGTAAGGCGTGGTTTGTGTGAGCTGTGATTGCACTGACTGCGGATGTACTAATTCTAACAATATACCTCCTCTTACTTTACATAAATTTACTCTCATCTGTTAAATACTGATCCATATAACATGCCGTTATTATCATTATGACCACCGACAAATGTTGCTACTGCGATGCCTATAAAGGCGCATAAATAAAGGGTGAGGTAGGCAAATAACGGCATTAGTATTTCTTCGTACAAAGTTTACGGTATATAAAATCCTATTATGTATGTTAGTGTCAAGTGCATCGATGTGCAAGCGTTTTTATCCATCGGTGCTTTTCGGGTTTGTTATCCTCAATTTTTTTTGATTTGAGGATGTGCGTTAACATGGTTTGGTGTGTTAGTTGGTGGTGAATCTGGTTTTGAGTTATGCCCTAAAATCGATTTTAGGGTCACTAAAACGAAGTCACGAACTAGGTTTTGCGGATTCACACCACGGGGTAGTTAAAATTATCAACGGAAATTGATTTTCCAAGGCATCTGCAGAGTAAATTTTCAATTTACGGAGAAAAATGATGTTTTACTCAATGTCAAAACAAGAGAGAGAAATTGCTCTCCAGTTGGCTAAAGAAAAGAGAGAGCAACAAAAGCGAGAATGGACTGCGCTGGCAGAAGCGGGAAAAATACGCCAACATTTCGCTGACGCTAATCACTGGGCAAGGCTCCGTAGTCAATACGGGATTACATCTCCGAATAAATTAGCCCCCGCAGAAAGTGAGCATGGAATGAAAATTCTTAGACGAACGATCAGACTGACCGGAGGATTCGAGTGGTTCAATGAGTCTTTCGGTATGGACATCAAGCAGTTTGTCAGAATGAACCCTACGTGGCCTGCATACGCTATTCAGGGGGTAATCCTTGAAGAGTGGGATGATTATCAAAACAATCAGAATTGATTTTAAGGCCTCTAAAACACTCTCTAACGAGCTAAACGGGGTTATTCGTTTTAGGAGGTTTGTGTTTCAGGTGGCCTGAAAAAAGGTAATGTCTGCCTAATGCCCCCGTGGTGGGTACACCAGAAAACGGGGAGCGGAGCGACCTTCGTCTAGCTCGTTTCTTGTTTTTGTCTCACCCTGCAAAAGGTTCGATTGTGTGGGTGAAGTGCCAGACGGTTGCAATCACACTTTACCTCTTACAGCTCCTTAGTTGCTCATTTTATCAGGTGCTAGTTATCGTACAGCGAGACGGGGTAGAGCCTAACTCTTTCGCGGTTAAGTTACGTTCCCACCGTTTGCCTGTTTATCCTGCCGGAGTCCGGGGCTAAGACCTGAGCATCTAAGGTGCAGATATGGGTTTAATGTCGTTGAATGGTATTAAGCTGGTAGTGACAAAGCTAGCCAGCCCTGCTAGGATTTAGATTGCTACGTCTGATCCTGGCAGGTATCTGCAAAGAATTAGAGTACCGAAGCCCTGTGATTCTGTCACGGGGCTTTTGTACATTTATCGTATGTACATCGTTTTGAACCTGCCAGATTGTTGTTGCCGCTCGCCGCAGACCTAGCGACCGAACTAGTGGGCGAGGAAGCAGAAGGTTGTTTGAGCTGGTACGTATCCCTTACACCGTTTTAATGCTTGAATAAGCTCGATATAAGCCATTATAATATGCCTGTTTAGTGGCTATATAGGGTGTGCTTATGCCTTCTATTTTTGATTTCGAACGGCAGGTTTTTGAGCGTGAAGGTGTGCGGATTATTGTGCGCTCTGATGATATGGATATTGAAGTACCTCCTTATGATTATCAGCGTCAGGCATCCGGTGGGACCCGTTTATCTGATTTTTTGGATAACCGTATTTGTCCTCTTTTAAGCTCTTGTAAACTGACCTGTACCGTTGTCTCTGGGGATGGTAATTCTTCTGTCCACGGAAATACCAAGTTGGAAAGTATCCGTGCCAGCTATGAAAAATAGTGGCTACTTAGTTTCTTTTTAAGCATCATTTTGCCTGAACTTATCAAGCAAGTTAGATTGATTTAATCAAATTCTGCTTCCATAACTACATTTAGTAAAAGTATTTGTTACCGAATGTAGTAAGGAAGCGGAATTTCCCCGATAGTTTGATTTGAGCACTTACGCGCTGATGTTTTTTTCAGCCTGTGTAGCGATGCTTCTGTCTAGCTTGTGTATCTATATCCTCTCCCCCTCTTAACTTGCCATTATCACTTGTTACATCCGCTGTCTGACTGCTTGGCGTAGAAGGTCAATTGTTAGTTGATATACCTGTCTATGAATACTCTTGCCGTACAATAAGCGCGTACATCGTGATGTAGATTTGCAATCAACATTTTGGTGTTAGTTATAAGCTAACTTGTAGTAGATAGGGATTCTTTAATGACGCATAACAACTTGAAAATTAATAATATTTATTTTTTCTTATACATGGCTACTCCGTTGCTCCCATTGGTAACCTACTTTTTTACTATGAATGATACAGCTACCATCGCTGTTTTTTATGTAGCCGCTATTGCTTGCATAATATTTGACCAAAAAGAAATAGCTAAGGCTGTGAATGAATATGCGCCTCAGTTTGCGGCCTCGGTTATAGGGATTATTCTTTTTTCGCCTCTGTATGTTTACAGTCGATCTAAAGCCGTGGGAGCGAAATTGAGTCGACGATTGGTATGGTCTTTCGTTTACATTGTAATTCTGTTGGGTGTTTGCTTTACCACTGCTGTTTTAGCTGATAACGACGCTCTTAAAAGCACAGCGTGCGAGGTTACAACTTCAATATTGAAAGATAAGGGAAGTAATGTGACATGTCTTGTTGTTGAAGATATTAAAGAAATCACTGATCAGCATTACCGCGCTAAGGCTGTATTATCCAATGGTGCAGATATGCCTATTGTCATTGAAGAACGGGATGATGGTTATATTTACGTCACGCTAGCACCCTTGAGCGATCTATTCGATTTATTCGATTAACTACTTTGGGGGGAAAGTTTAGTAATTACCTGCTTTCCTCCTGAACACTTCATCATGTTATCAACCATAGCGCATGAGCTGCATGGTCTAATATCGGTCACGCTAGCAAGCATCGAGTAGCCCTAAAATCGAAATATCGGTGAGGGATTCCGTGGTCTCCTTTGAGTAGACGTAATTGATACGTGTCGTTGATGTTGGAACTGAGTATCAAAATTGCTTTATTTTAACTTATTTGATACTGTATCGTTGATGTCATTGATATGAGACTTTTTGGGGGGACTATGGGAACTTTCGGGTATGTACGAGTAAGCAGCAAAGATCAGAATGAATCACGCCAGATTGAAGCGTTAGAAACACTGGTTGATGAGATTTTGATTGATAAGGCCAGCGGTAAGAATGCAGACAGGCCAGCTTTAAAAGAGTTAATGAGTAAAGTTCGCTCTGGTGACACAGTTCGAGTTAAAAGCGTTGACCGTCTGGCACGTAATACCCGTGACCTTCTGGATATACTGGATGAACTGACTACAAAGGGCGTGAGAGTTGAGTTTATAGATAATCACATGACTTTTGATGATTCCCCCACCAGCAAGTTCATAACCACCATGTTGGGAGCCGTTGGTGAGTTGGAACGCTCTTTTATTCGTCAAAGACAGGCAGAGGGTATCAAGATTGCAAAGGCGAAAGGTGTGTTCAAAGGGCGACAAAAAGATGATGAAATCCGCAAGAAGGTCGCTGAATATTTGGCTAAAGGAACATATACCAACGAAGAGATTTATAAGTTAGTTGGATGTGGGCGAGCTACATTTTTTCGAATCAAGAAGGAATTAAGTAAATCTCTGTAGATTGAAATATATGTCCGATTATTAATATCAACGCCCATGATAGCCAGGGCGTTTGATAGAGCTTCAGAAATGAGAATTATGCGCCATATTTTTATGTCGCCTAAGATAGCGGGGAGAAAACGTTGTTAAACGCGCTTAAAAGGGTGTGCAGCGCGTTTTTTGTATAGGTAAGGAAAATTTTTTGGGGATTTACGGCCTTAGAGGCTGCTATATTAATTATTTCGCGAGCGAGTTATTCTGTTACGAAGTTGCGAGGTTGAATGCACTCGATCGTATTTTCCTGTTTGATACTTCCCGCGAACTTTAGCCAGATACGATAGCCAATAGATCGGTCCCTCCAGTGTTTCAGGTTGACCGCGCTCGATAACATAATGGTTTGGGTATTCGGCCTTCTTCTTCGCTAAATGCACCAGCGTATGCTCACCACCAGTTAGTTGACACCAGATATCAATGATTGCGCTTCCCACTCCGTATGATCTCCCTCCCAATCGGTTTATTTGCCGATGTGGTAGTGCAATCCAGCAATGGTAATGGTCTTTTTCTACCTCATGTCTCTCACGCACCCAACTGAAAGCGAATTCATTGATTGGGCTTGTTACACCTTCTGGTCTTTTAGTTTTTGACTTGAGACGCTCGCGCAATTTCTTAAATAGCTGTCGTATCC
>NZ_PTSN01000047.1:0-5556 GCF_002965865.1 Escherichia sp. MOD1-EC6098 | reverse complement strand
CTTTCCGGCTCCTCCTGGTGGCCAGAAGCAGCACCGTTACAGTGCCTGCCTCACAGTGCTGGATCCAGCACTGTGAGGCAGGCACTGTAACGGTGCTGCTTCTGGCCACCAGGAGGAGCCGGAAAGACGACGCCGGAGGACGAAAACAGCCAAAAATAAGCCTCATGGACACCGGACACGCTCAAACCGGACGCCATTCAGTTTCATGCATAGTCATGCAACGCGCTAAAAATGATTCTGGCGCGTTTTTCTGGTTTACCCTGGGGAAAACATCCCTTTTTGCGGTTTTTGCGTCAGAATCGCGCTCAGTGCGTTTTATAGGTGCGTACAATTAAGATATTACGTTAAATTGTGAGGGAATGGTCCCCATATACTGACTTTATCATACGGATAGGGTTGGTAGTGGGTCGATTGGGTTTCGGCATTGTTTCCGTTAATGCCAATTGCATTTTTGTATTTGATGCAACAGAAGGCGTGAGATTCTCCTGAGCCTGGAAAGTCTAAGTGTTTAGAATTGATGGCAAAATATCTTCCGTCCGGTTTTTGAAGTAGTTGTTGTTTGGCTGTCTCCCAAAGGGTGCTGTTACAAACTTCTTGAATTTGTAGTTTTTGCAGGACACTTATTACTGCGTTGTCATGTTCCAATTCTTTAGGCGAGAGTATTATTCTCTCTTTTAATAAGCTGTTTACCACAGGGTTTAGTTGTTGTCTAAAGCACGCAGATAATGCCATTGCTACACAATTTTGTTCCCGAGGAAGCATGTTTGGCGGGGTATGTCGTGTTTGATGTGATATGTCTATTCTCATAGAAGGCCTCTGGCTTATAGCATCAACAAATACGGCTATAAAACAAAATTTTTATAGAGTGATTCAAGATCTTCTTGAGATCCTTTTTTGCGGCGCGTAATCTGCTGCCTGCAAACAAAAAAACCACCGCTACCAACGGTGGTTTGTTTGCCGGAATCTAGAGCTACCAACTCTTTCTTCCGAAGGTAACTGGCTTGGTGGAGCGCAGATACCAAATGCTGTCCTTCTAGTGTAGCCGCAGTTAGGTCACCACTTCAAGAACTCTTAATATCTCAATCCACCTTGTTTAGTTACCAATGGCTGCTGCCAGTGGCGTTAAGTCGTGTCTTACCGGGTTGGACTCAAGACGATAGTTACCGGATAAGGCGCAGCGGTCGGGCTGAACGGGGGGTTCGTGCACACAGCCCAGCTTGGAGCGAACGACCTACACCGGGCCGAGATACCAACAGCGTGAGCTATGAGAAAGCGCCACGCTTCCCGAAGGGAGAAAGGCGGACAGGTATCCGGTAAGCGGCAGGGTCGGAACAGGAGAGCGCACGAGGGAGCTTCCAGGGGGAAACGCCTGGTATCTTTATAGTCCTGTCGGGTTTCGCCACCTCTGACTTGAGCGTCGGTTTTTGTGATGCTCGTCAGGGGGGCGGAGCCTATGGAAAAACGCCTCCTGCTCGCCCTTCTTCTGGGCCTTTGTCTTTTGCTCACATGTTCTTTCCGGCTTTATCCCCTGATTCTGTGGATAACCGTATTACCGCCTTTGAGTGAGCTGACACCGCTCGCCGCAGTCGAACGACCGAGCGTAGCGAGTCAGTGAGCGAGGAAGCGGAAGAGCGCCTTATGTGACATTTTCTCCTTACGCTCCTCTATGCCGTTCTGCATCCTGTCCTGATGCGTTATATCCCGGTGCGATTTTCCGCTTCAAAGCGTGTCTGTATGCTGTTCTGAAGTTCTTCCGCGAGTTCGTGCAGCTTCTCACACATGGCTGCCTGTTCGTCAGCATCAAGTGCGTCCAGTTTTTCGAGCAGCGTCAGGCTCTGGCTTTTTATGAATCCTGCCATGTTGAGTACGGTTTGCTGCTGCTTGTTCATCTTTCTGTTTTCTCCGTTCTTTCTGTCATCTGCTTTGTGTGATTATATCGCGTACCACTTTTCGACTGTTTTACCGTCGGTATTCTGCTGTCTGACTCTTTGACGGGCATTTCTGTCAGACAACACTGTCACTGCCAAAAAACTGCCGTGCCTTTGTCGGTAATTCGAGCTTGCTGACAGGACAGGATGTGTAATTGTTATACCGCGCATACATGCACGCTATTACAATTACCCTGGTCAGGGCTTTGCCCCGACACCCCATGTCAGATACGGAGCCATGTTTTATGACAAAACGAAGTGGAAGTAATACGCGCAGGCGGGCTATCAGTCGCCCTGTTCGTCTGACGGCAGAAGAAGACCAGGAAATCAGAAAAAGGGCTGCTGAATGCGGCAAGACCGTTTCCGGTTTTTTACGGGCGGCAGCTCTCGGTAAGAAAGTTAACTCACTGACTGATGATCGGGTACTGAAAGAAGTTATGAGACTGGGGGCGTTACAGAAAAAACTCTTTATCGACGGCAAGCGTGTCGGGGACAGGGAGTATGCGGAGGTACTGATCGCTATTACGGAGTATCACCGTGCCCTGTTATCCAGGCTTATGGCAGATTAGCTTCCCGGGGAGAAAACTGTCGAAAACAGACGGTATGAACACCGTAAGCTCCCAAAGTGATCACCATTCGCTTTCATGCATAGCTATGCAGTGAGCTGAAAACGATCCTGACGCATCCTTCCTGTTTTTTCGGGGCTAAACCTCTCTTTTTGCGGTATTTGCGTCAGAATTGCGTTCAGCGCGTTTCAGCGGTGCGTACAATTAAGGGATTATGGTAAATACAATTGGTTAAATTACTATTGGTGATAAATGAATATTTCAATAAAAAACAATGACTTAAAAACTATTGCTCGGTTTGACGGTAAAACCTTAAGAGATGCCTTTTCGAGAAAAATAGCGACTTTTGATGGCAAGATTTTAAGGGATGCTAGCTTAAAAAAAATAGCGACTTTTGATGGCAAGGTTTTAAGGGATGCCTCTTTAAAAAAAGTGGCGACTTTTGATGGCAAGGTTTTAAGGGATGCCTCTTTAAAAAAAGTAGCAACCTTTGACGGTCAGAATTTAAGAGATGCTAGTTCAAAAATTATCCTGAGTGCCGATGCTGAGGTTGGGATTGTTGTTATGGCCTTTGTAGCTGAGTTGATTTGAATCTCATGCTGCATACCTTTTAGCCTATCGCTGGCAGGATAAGGCGCTTTCTTGTTGGTGACAGAAAGATAAAAAACTTTATAATAATCAGCGAAGCGGGCGAACCACGCCTGGCTCTCGCTCTTTAACAAATGGTTACGTGTGTGTTGCGCAAGGAAACCGATGCCTTGTTTTTAAGGCGATCTCGCATGAGATCATGACCGGCCTGGCCGCTAATTAATGGTGAGAACGCCCCTGAGCGTGTATCAGCACTAAAAGAATAGCGACGATTGTCTGGCAATGTGAGTTAAAAGTCCCAAAGAGCCAATAGAGTTTTTCCTTGCTTTCCTACTGGTCTGGCAAAATTTCATAACCAATAGGAGTTGCATCATGTTTATTATCAACATCAACATTAACGTAACCAAGAGCTCTTCATCTTGTTCTGGAGACGGTCAGATGAAGAAAAAAAGAGAGGTTGGCTCTCTGGAGGCACTGAAAAAAACACAGTTTTTGTTTTCTATGTGCTTGATTATGTTTAAAGTAATAGATTACGTATCGAAACTTTTTAACTAATCGACTTTTAACTCAAACATCATGAATAAACCCAGGTTTAATGGAACTCCTGTTGCATCTTTGGATTCTTTATCTGCGATGTTAGGCATAGAAAGAAAAAGATTGGACTGGATAGTCAAGTCTGTATCGATGTCGTACAAGCAGTTTAAGGTTGAAACAGGGAAGAATAAAAAAGAAAGGCAAATTTTTGAACCCAAGAGATCTTTGAAAGGAATTCAAAAAAAAATAAATAAAGAAATTTTTGAGAAAATTGATTACCCTCATTATTTGCATGGGGCGTTAAGTGGTCGCGATTATATATCTAATGCCGCTGTTCATACTAGGAAAAGAACAGTTATATGTCTTGATATCACCAATTTTTATCCCAGCATTAGTAAAAAAGATGTTTGTTCTATTTTTAAAAATTTAATGCGTTTTTCTCCTGAGGTTTCTTTGTGCTTAACGGAACTTGTGACGTTGAATAATAAGGTTCCTCAGGGTGGGTGCTGTTCTAGTTATATTGCAAATCTTTTATTTTTTAATAGTGAGTATAATCTCTATAATAGATTGAAGTCTATGGGGCTTTCATATTCAAGGCTTTTAGATGATATTACTATATCCTCTGATAAGGATCTTTCATCAGAGGAAAAAACAAAAGTAATAAAACTCGTTCACGGAATGGTGAATCAGTACAGACTTTCAATAAATGAAAGTAAGACAACGATAGAGCACTCAAAAGATTCGTCTTCTAAACTTAGTGTCACTGGGTTGTGGGTAAAGCATGGCGTTCCTAAGTTAACAAAAGAAAATAGACGTTATATCAGGTACTTAGTTTATATATGTAAAAAACAAGGTGCTTATGAACGTCATACGAAAGAGTACCATGATTTATGGAATAGATGCTCTGGCAAGGTTGCTCAAATGTCGAGGCTTGGGCATGTCCAGGCGGTTGAATTGAGGGCGATTCTTTCTGAGATAATGCCAGTTTATGATGATTACAAGATATCTAAATTAAAGTTGATGGCTAAGCATTATCTAAATAAATTTACGCCGCCTTTAACTGATGAGCAGATAAGGAAAATAGATAGGATGCTCTATGATTTTGATATAGTAGGGCGGACTAATAAGAATCTTGCAAAACTATATAGACGTAAGCTTGTGGCATTACTTCCAGATAGGTGATTATATGGAAAATGGATTTGTTAATTTTTATGACCATGTTAAAGGGTATGGCTTTATAAGGCGTGAGCGTGGACGTGATGTTTTCTTTCGGTATGATGATTTTTTGTTTTTAGGGCATGATGTCGATATATGTAAAGGTATTTTAGTTAGGTTTAAATTAGAAAAAACAGATAAAGGGTTTAAAGCTGTAGCGATTCAAAAGGTATAACATCGTGGATGTGTCAGCTTGTTTTTATGATATGAGAACTTGAGATCCTTTCTATCTCGTCGTAATCTCTTGCTGTGTAAACGAAAAAACCGCCTTGCAGGGCGGTTTTTCGAAGGTTCTCAGAGCTACCAACTCTTTGAGCCGAGGTAACTGGCTTGGAGGAGCGCAGTCACCAAAACTTGTTCTTTCAGTTTAGCCTTAACAGGCGCATGACTTCAAGGCTAACTCCTCTAATTCGGTTACCAGTGGCTGCTGCCAGTGGCGATAAGTCGTGTCTTCTCGGTTTGGATTCAAGTCGATAGTTACCGGATAAGGCGCAGCGGTCGGACTGAACGGGGGGTTCGTGCATACAGTCCAGCTTGGAGCGAACGACCTACACCGGGCCGAGATACCAACAGCGTGAGCTATGAGAAAGCGCCACGTTTCCCGAAGGGAGAAAGGCGGACAGGTATCCGGTAAGCGGCAGGGTCGGAACAGGAGAGCGCACGAGGGAGCTTCCAGGGGGAAACGCCTGGTATCTTTATAGTCCTGTCGGGTTTCGCCACCTCTG
>NZ_PTSN01000046.1:0-9055 GCF_002965865.1 Escherichia sp. MOD1-EC6098 | reverse complement strand
AATTAAACTTCGTAATGAATTACGTGTTCACTCTTGAGACTTGGTATTCATTTAGCGTCTTGCGACGTTAAGAATCCGTATCTTCGAGTGCCCACACAGATTGTCTGATAAATTGTTAAAGAGCAGTTGCGACGCGGCTTTCAGCTCACTGTCGCGAGGTGGCGTATATTACGCTTTCCTCTTTCAGAGTCAACCCTGAATTTCAGGATTTTTTTCTCTTCAACCGAACCGGCTGTTTGTGTGAAGTGATTCACATCCGCCGTGTCGATGGAGGCGCATTATAGGGAGTCGTTTCAGGAAGACAAGCGGAAAAATGCATTTTTATTTCAACCGCTCATCTTTTAATCGTTACGCCGATTTTTGCTGCTTTTTTATCGCTTGCGGCAGGTCTGCCAGGCTATTTAACACCCAATCCGCTGCATTTTCAGCTTCAGGGGTAACAGGTTTCCCCGTACGCACCAGCACTTTTGTTCCCACGTTCGCCGCAGCCGCTGCCTGCATATCTTCTAATTTATCGCCCACCATATAAGAAGCGGCCATATCAATATGCAAATAATCGCGTGCTGACAAAAGCATTCCTGGATGTGGTTTACGGCAATCGCAGACCTGGCGAAACTCTTCAACACTGCCCTGCGGATGATGCGGGCAATAATAGATGCCATCCAGATCGACATCACGGTCCGCCAGCGACCAGTCCATCCACTCGGTCAGCGTTTCAAACTGCGCTTCAGTAAATTTGCCGCGCGCAATACCAGACTGGTTCGTTACCACCACCAGCGCAAAGCCCATTTTTTTAAGCTCACGCATGGCGTCAATGACACCGTCGATAAATTCAAAGTTATCGATCTCATGGACATAGCCGTGATCGACATTAATGGTGCCGTCACGGTCAAGAAAAATTGCGGGTACGCTCTTCGCCACCTTTTATAGCTCCTTAATAAGGCATGTGCCGCTAGTATCGCATGTTTCGACCTGCAAGAAAGTGCTCTTCGTATAAACCTGATTGATTTAGACGTCTGGATGCCTTAACATCCATTTCATTGACGGCTTTGACCGTATCAGGCAGTCGAAATGCCACGACTAACTTAATGACGATAATAAATAATCAATGATAAAACTTTCGAATATCACCAAAGTGTTCCACCAGGGCACCCGCACTATCCAGGCGTTAAACAACGTCAGTCTGCATGTGCCAGCCGGACAAATTTATGGCGTTATCGGTGCCTCTGGCGCGGGTAAGAGTACGCTTATCCGTTGTGTAAACCTGCTGGAGCGCCCAACCGAGGGTAGCGTTCTGGTCGATGGCCAGGAACTGACCACGCTGTCAGAATCCGAGTTGACCAAAGCGCGCCGTCATATTGGCATGATTTTCCAGCACTTTAACCTGCTCTCTTCGCGTACTGTTTTTGGTAACGTGGCACTGCCGCTGGAGCTGGACAACACGCCAAAAGAGGAGATCAAACGTCGCGTGACGGAATTACTGGCGCTGGTTGGTCTTGGCGACAAACATGATAGCTACCCGTCGAATCTTTCCGGTGGGCAGAAACAGCGTGTGGCGATTGCTCGCGCATTAGCCAGCAATCCCAAAGTGTTGCTGTGCGACGAGGCCACCAGCGCACTGGACCCGGCAACCACGCGTTCTATTCTCGAACTGCTGAAAGACATCAACCGCCGTCTGGGTTTGACGATTCTGTTAATCACCCACGAAATGGACGTTGTGAAGCGTATTTGTGATTGCGTGGCGGTTATCAGCAATGGTGAGTTGATCGAGCAAGACACAGTAAGTGAAGTGTTCTCGCATCCGAAAACGCCGCTGGCACAGAAATTTATTCAGTCGACCCTGCATCTGGATATCCCGGAAGATTATCAGGAACGTCTGCAAGCGGAGCCGTTCACTGATTGTGTCCCCATGCTGCGCCTGGAGTTTACCGGTCAGTCAGTAGATGCCCCGTTGCTTTCTGAAACCGCACGTCGTTTCAACGTTAATAACAACATTATTAGCGCGCAGATGGATTACGCCGGAGGCGTTAAGTTCGGCATCATGCTGACCGAAATGCACGGTACACAACAAGATACGCAAGCCGCCATTGCCTGGCTGCAAGAACACCATGTAAAAGTAGAGGTACTGGGTTATGTCTGAGCCGATGATGTGGTTGCTGGTTCGTGGCGTATGGGAAACGCTGGCAATGACCTTCGTATCCGGTTTTTTCGGTTTTGTGATTGGTCTGCCGGTCGGCGTCCTGCTTTATGTCACACGTCCGGGGCAAATTATTGCTAACGCGAAGTTGTATCGTACCGTATCTGCGATTGTGAACATTTTCCGTTCCATTCCGTTCATTATTTTACTGGTATGGATGATTCCGTTTACTCGCATTATTGTCGGCACATCGATTGGTTTGCAGGCGGCGATTGTTCCGCTGACAGTTGGCGCAGCACCGTTTATTGCCCGTATGGTCGAAAACGCCCTGCTGGAGATCCCAACCGGGTTGATTGAAGCCTCCCGCGCAATGGGTGCCACACCGATGCAGATCGTGCGCAAAGTGCTGTTACCAGAGGCGTTGCCGGGTCTGGTAAATGCCGCAACTATCACCCTGATTACTCTGGTCGGTTATTCCGCGATGGGTGGTGCAGTCGGAGCCGGTGGTTTGGGTCAGATTGGCTATCAATATGGTTACATCGGCTATAACGCAACGGTGATGAATACGGTGCTGGTATTGCTGGTCATTCTGGTTTATTTAATTCAGTTCGCAGGCGATCGCATCGTCCGGGCTGTCACTCGCAAGTAACGTTCAACACAACATAAATAATTGAAGAAGGAATAAGGTATGGCGTTCAAACTCAAAACCTTTGCGGCAGTGGGAGCCCTGATTGGATCACTGGCACTGGTAGGCTGCGGTCAGGATGAAAAAGATCCAAACCACATTAAAGTCGGCGTGATTGTCGGTGCCGAACAGCAAGTTGCAGAAGTCGCGCAGAAAGTTGCGAAAGACAAATATGGCCTGGACGTTGAGCTGGTCACCTTCAACGACTACGTGCTACCGAACGAAGCATTAAGCAAAGGCGATATCGACGCCAACGCCTTCCAGCACAAACCGTACCTCGATCAGCAACTGAAGGATCGTGGCTACAAACTGGTTGCAGTAGGCAATACTTTTGTTTATCCGATTGCCGGTTATTCCAAGAAAATCAAATCACTGGATGAACTACCCAATGAAGCACAGGTTGCCGTACCGAATGATCCGACTAACCTCGGCCGTTCACTGCTGCTGCTGCAAAAAGTGGGGTTGATCAAGCTGAAAGATGGCGTAGGTCTGCTGCCGACCGTGCTTGATGTGGTTGAGAATCCTAAAAATCTGAAAATTGTTGAGCTGGAAGCACCGCAATTGCCACGTTCCCTGGACGATGCACAGATTGCTCTGGCGGTTATCAACACCACCTATGCCAGCCAGATTGGCCTGACTCCGGCGAAAGACGGTATCTTCGTGGAAGACAAAGAGTCTCCTTACGTAAACCTGATCGTGACCCGTGAAGATAACAAAGACGCGGAAAACGTGAAGAAATTCGTCCAGGCTTATCAGTCTGATGAAGTTTATGAAGCGGCAAATAAAGTGTTTAACGGCGGTGCGGTTAAAGGCTGGTAATTTTTAGGCTGTTTCCACAATTTGTAATATCATTCAGGACGGGCGCTTGCCCGTCTTGTCATTTTTACAAGCGCCTGATTCAATATTGACGTTTTGATCATACATTGAGGAAATACTATGCGTGCTTTACCGATCTGTTTATTAGCACTCATGCTAAGCGGCTGTTCTATGTTAAGCAGATCCCCTGTCGAATCCGTTCAAAGCACTGCACCCCAGCCGAAAGCGGAGCCTGCAAAACCGAAAGCGCCGCGCGCCACGCCGGTCCGAATTTATACCAATGCTGAAGAATTAGTCGGCAAACCGTTCCGCGATCTCGGTGAAGTCAGTGGCGACTCTTGCCAGGCCTCTAATCAGGATTCTCCACCGAGCATCCCAACCGCACGTAAGCGGATGCAAATCAATGCCTCCAAAATGAAAGCCAATGCGGTATTACTGCATAGCTGTGAAGTCACCAGCGGTACGCCAGGCTGCTATCGTCAGGCTGTGTGCATCGGTTCAGCGCTTAACATTACGGCGAAATGAGCAGTTTCCAGTTTGAGCAAATAGGTGTTATTCGCTCACCCTATAAAGAAAAATTCGCCGTTCCGCGCCAGCCTGGGCTGGTAAAAAGCGCCAACGGAGAACTGCACCTTATTGCTCCTTACAACCAGGCCGATGCCGTACGCGGCCTGGAAGCGTTCAGCCATTTATGGATCCTTTTCGTCTTTCATCAAACGATGGAAGGTGGCTGGCGCCCGACTGTGCGTCCGCCTCGTCTCGGCGGTAACGCCAGAATGGGCGTTTTCGCCACGCGTTCTACTTTTCGCCCTAACCCGATTGGGATGTCACTGGTAGAGCTGAAAGAGGTTGTTTGCCATAAAGATAACGTGATTCTGAAGCTCGGCGGTCTGGATCTGGTCGATGGTACGCCGGTGGTGGATATAAAACCTTACCTCCCCTTTGCCGAATCGCTTCCCGATGCCAGCGCCAGCTATGCGCAAAGCGCGCCAGTAGCAGAGATGGCGGTGAGATTTACCGCAGACGTCGAAAAGCAACTTTTGACGCTGGAGAAGCGTTATCCGCAGCTAACGCTGTTTATCCGCGAAGTACTGGCGCAGGACCCGCGCCCGGCCTATCGTAAAGGTGAAGACACGGGTAAAACCTATGCCGTCTGGCTGCATGATTTTAACGTCCGCTGGCGAGTCACCGAGACTGGTTTTGAAGTCTTTGCGCTGGAAGGGCGTTAAATTCACGCCCTTCTCTTTTGACATTTCTCCTGCACTGGTAAACTAAATCACTTTTTTTGTCCCAGGCTCGCCTTGAGCCTGTTCTACCTTCCAACTGGAACCGTAACAACATGCGTACTAGCCAATACCTGCTCTCCACTCTCAAGGAGACACCTGCCGACGCCGAGGTGATCAGCCATCAACTGATGCTACGCGCCGGGATGATCCGCAAGCTGGCCTCCGGGTTATATACCTGGCTGCCGACCGGCGTGCGCGTTCTGAAAAAAGTCGAAAACATCGTGCGTGAAGAGATGAACAACGCCGGTGCGATCGAGGTGTCGATGCCAGTGGTTCAGCCAGCCGATCTGTGGCAAGAGAGTGGTCGTTGGGAACAGTACGGTCCGGAACTGCTGCGTTTTGTTGACCGTGGCGAGCGTCCGTTCGTACTCGGCCCAACTCATGAAGAAGTTATTACCGACCTGATTCGTAATGAGCTGAGTTCTTACAAACAGTTACCGCTGAACTTCTATCAGATCCAGACCAAGTTCCGTGATGAAGTTCGTCCACGTTTCGGCGTCATGCGTTCCCGCGAATTCCTGATGAAAGATGCTTACTCTTTCCACACTTCTCAGGAATCCTTGCAGGAAACCTACGATGCAATGTATGCGGCCTACAGCAAAATCTTCAGCCGTATGGGGCTGGATTTCCGCGCCGTACAGGCCGACACCGGTTCTATCGGCGGCAGCGCCTCTCACGAATTCCAGGTGCTGGCACAGAGCGGTGAAGACGATGTGGTCTTCTCCGACACCTCTGACTACGCAGCTAACATTGAACTGGCAGAAGCTATCGCGCCGAAAGAACCGCGCGCTGCTGCAACTCAGGAAATGACGCTGGTTGATACACCGAACGCGAAAACCATCGCTGAACTGGTTGAACAGTTCAATCTGCCGATTGAAAAAACCGTTAAAACACTGCTGGTTAAAGCCGTTGAAGGCAGCAGCTTCCCGCTGGTTGCGCTGCTGGTGCGCGGTGACCACGAACTGAACGAAGTAAAAGCGGAGAAACTGCCGCAGGTTGCCAGCCCGCTGACTTTCGCAACCGAAGAAGAAATTCGTGCCGTCGTTAAAGCAGGCCCGGGTTCACTGGGTCCGGTAAACATGCCGATTCCGGTTGTAATTGACCGTACCGTTGCGGCGATGAGTGATTTTGCTGCCGGTGCTAACATCGACGGTAAACACTACTTTGGTATCAACTGGGATCGCGATGTCGCAACCCCGGAAGTTGCTGACATCCGTAACGTAGTGGCTGGCGATCCAAGCCCGGATGGTCAGGGTACGCTGCTGATCAAACGCGGTATCGAAGTCGGTCACATCTTCCAGTTGGGTACTAAGTATTCTGAAGCTCTGAAAGCCTCCGTACAGGGCGAAGATGGCCGCAACCAGATCCTGACTATGGGTTGCTACGGTATTGGGGTTACGCGTGTAGTGGCTGCGGCGATTGAGCAAAACTACGACGAGCGCGGCATCGTATGGCCTGACGCGATCGCACCGTTCCAGGTAGCTATTCTGCCGATGAACATGCACAAATCCTTCCGCGTACAAGAACTGGCCGAGAAACTTTACAGCGAACTGCGTGCGCAGGGAATCGAAGTCCTGCTGGATGACCGTAAAGAACGTCCGGGCGTGATGTTTGCCGATATGGAACTGATCGGTATTCCACACACTATCGTGCTGGGCGACCGTAACCTCGACAACGACGATATCGAATACAAATACCGTCGTAACGGCGAGAAGCAATTAATTAAGACCGGTGACATCGTCGATTATCTGGTGAAACAGATTAAAGGCTGATGCCAGAAAGGGTCCTGAATTTCAGGACCCTTTTTTACATGGATTGTATAAAATGAATAAACCAAAGGCGTACTGTCGTCTGCTTCTCCCTTGCTTTCTTTTACTTTCGGCCTGTACTGTTGATATTAGTCAGCCAGACTCATCAGCCACAGCGGTAGATGCCGAGGCGAAAACATGGGCAGTCAAATTCCAGCATCAAAGCTCTTTTACCGAACAATCAATAACTGAAATAACTGAATCTGACCTCAAGCCCGGCGATTTGCTGTTCTCCTCAAGCCTTGGGGTAACCTCATTCGGTATCCGCGTCTTCAGCACTTCCTCGGTGAGTCACGTTGCCATCTATTTAGGTGATAATAACGTCGCAGAAGCGACAGGCGCTGGCGTCCAGATTGTTTCCCTGAAAAAAGCCATGAAGCATAGTGATAAGCTTTTCGTCTTACGAGCCCCGGATCTTACCCCGCAACAAGCCACAGATATCACCGCGTTCGCCAACAAAATCAAAGATAGCGGGTATAACTATCGCGGCATTGTCGAATTTATTCCGTTTATGGTAACCCGCCAGATGTGCTCACTGAATCCTTTTTCCGCAGATTTCCGCCAACAGTGCGTCAGCGGCCTGGCGAAAGCGCAGTTAAGCAGTGTTGGCGAGGGGGACAAAAAATCGTGGTTTTGTTCGGAATTTGTCACGGATGCATTTGCCAAAGCCGGGCATCCGCTTACGCTGGCGCAGTCAGGTTGGATTAGTCCTGCCGATCTGATGCATATGCGTGCTGGCGATGTCTCTGCGTTTAGGCCAGAAGCACAGTTACAGTATGTTGGGCATCTGAAACCAGGGATTTATATCAAAACGGGTCGCTTCGTTGGACTGACCCGGTGATAAAAGCCAGTCTCAGAGTGTTTATGCCGGATGTGGATTAAACGTTTGATCACTCCTAAGGAATGGGGGTGTTTTGTAGGCATGATAAGACGCGCCAGCGTCGCATCAGGCGTTGTGCACAGAATGCCGGATGCGGTGTGAACATCTTATTCGACCTACAAAATCGTGCTAATTCAAAACATTGCAATCTACTCTGTAGGCCTGATAAGCGTAGCGCATCAGGCAATTTTGCGTTTGTTTCTGCCACAAGCAGGTTTACTGCCCCAAACTACTGCAATCCTGGTTCGGGAAAAATTTACCAGCCGTATCGGGCGCTAATACCTTAGTCGGTGCCCCGATATCCGGATTAGCCTCAAGCGTAAAGTGACCTTCTACTGACAGCAGCACCGGTTTTTCACTGCTGCCGCGAGCAGCCAGATAGCCTCGTTCCAGCTCTGCGTTATTTGCCACCGCGAATCGTTTTCCGGTCGCACAATCAGTAAAAGTTGCTGCGTCAGCCATATAAAAATACATGCCACGCATGGTCATCGGCGTCATGGGCAAGCTGGATTTTGCCGGTTCCAGTGTGTAGTTGAACTGCGATTCAATCGGATTACCTTCACGATCGAGCATCTCCAGCGCATCACCTTTTGCCCGATAATATGACTTTTCGCCTTTAGTGTCGGTTAATACAAGTTTGTCTGCGGTTCTCGCCCATGTACCGTAGGAAGCAAAAGATGAAGGCTCTTCACGAGCGCCCAGATAGCGCTCATTCATCACCCAGGTTCCATCTTTTTCGAGAAACAAAGAGGTTTCGATCCCTTCACAATCAGCACACGGCAGCACACCACGCCAGCTTTGCGGCATCGGTTTCAGCTCGGCGGCCTGCGCTGGGGAAAGCATATCTACTTCGGCCCGATTATTACATCCCATTAGAGTAAAGAGACTGATTACAGTCATCGCTGCTACTATCGCTTTTCTCACCATCAATTCCTTCTTTTTATTCCCGACCGCTGCGCACTTTGCCACGCAACGCCTTCACGGTTGATTTTTGTGCTTTCGATACCAGCCTGCGCTCTTTCGATGCACGGGTAGGTCGCGTCGGTCGTCGGGATTTTTGTACCGTTGTTAATTCTTTAATCACTGCCACCAGTCGGGCCAGCGCCGCTTCGCGGTTCAGTTCCTGGCTGCGGTATTCCTGAGCCTTAATGACAATCACACCATCACTACTAATCAGGTGATGGCTGGCGGCGAGCAGGCGCTCTTTGTAATACTCTGGCAGGCTGGAGGCCCGAATGTCAAAACGCAGATGAATAGCCGTTGAGGTCTTATTGACATGCTGCCCGCCCGCCCCCTGAGCACGAATGGCGGTGATCTCGAGTAGGCAGCCTGGCGGCTGCGGCTTGTCATGGCCTGAGATTACCGTTATAAAAACAAGCAATGTCATTGTCTTTCAGGTGGTTATATGGCCCGTTCAGCTAAACCCCGAAAACGAAAACCCGC
>NZ_PTSN01000045.1:0-12360 GCF_002965865.1 Escherichia sp. MOD1-EC6098 | reverse complement strand
CTCGCCCTGACCTTCACTGGTAGGGATAAGGTGCAGGCACTCTTCCGAACGACGAAAAATCAGACCAAAGGCTTCGTTGAAAATCCTCAGCGCATTAACACCACGGATTTTCAGTTCCCCGGTCATGGTGTCGCCGCCACGCTCAACAGCGCCTTTTGCCTTATCCATTGCGGCTTTTACTGCCTTTGATGTGGCGGCGCGGTCTTCTGCGTCGCTGTCGGTGGAGTTGCTGTACTGCGCAAAGCCTTTCTCCTTCAGTGTTGCGTCCGGATGACGGCGGGATTTTTCGTGCTCTGCCAGTGCATTGCTTTGTTCTTCATCGGGCGTCTGTGGACGTAAATCCTGTAAGCCTTCTGATGTCAGTTTCGCAAGTGGCGCGACAAAGTGTCGGAAGCCGTTACCGTCTGTATAGGACGCATGTTCCTGGCGGGCGCAGAACGTAAAAACGGTATTCCATTCGCCGGTAACAAATCCCTGCCAGCTTGCATCAATCCAAATGGTATCCCCGACCGCAGCCGGCAGGCTGTAAGGTTCGCGCAGACTGACGCGCAGACCTCCCACATAACCCACGCCGGCGGCAACAGTAGCGGTACCATCCTGATAGCTGACCTGAAAACCATCCCCCAGAAAAGCGGCTTCACCGTAGTGATCAAACGCCAGCAGCCGGCGGGCCTCATCCATTCCTGCAAGGCGTGCAGTGAAATCAATCTGCCAGACATCAGCACTGACATCGATATGCATTGCTGCGGCTGCGCCGTCAAACTCCATGGAAAATGTGCGGATCAGGTTGTTTCCCTGCACGCCGTTCGCTGTTTTAATTTTTTGCTGACGAGGTGTGTGCGCAATCATGCAGAGCACGCCGCTTTCTTCGTTCAGCAGACCGATCCAGTTGTATTCGAAGTCGCCGACTGTCGTGTCCAGAATGATGGAAAACGCGGTCGCGTTCGGCGACAGGAGGCCGTACTGGGTGACCGGCGCACGATACTGAATCATGGATTCATCAGGGAGTATCTCATCGCGGGGGATCTCTGCGGATTCATCCTGTCCCGGAATATATGCAAAAACAAATGTATCCGGGCGCGCAGGTTTTCCACTGATGAGCTGATTCGCACACCAGTGTTCGTACTGTTCAGTAATAATCGTGCTCATGCTTCGTCTGCCTGTAATGTGTAATGCTCCACGGACAGGCCGTAATGTCCTGCCTGTAGCGAAGCGGTTAACCAGATGGTGTCCTTTCTCACCGTTGCTTCTGCTGTGTGATACCTGTAATGGCCATCAAATGTGCCGGCTGTCAGCCGGGCAGTGGTTGTATTGATTACCTGAAAGAAATAGCGCCTGCAGGTACGACCATACTGGCGCACGAGCTGCATCATCAGCGCGTTGTTTTCACTTAACTGGGTGTCATTAATGCGCAGTAAAATAACGTCCCAGTCATGCTGCAGTTGCCGTTCCAGTGTTTTAACGTCTCCCACGCCAAGACGCTTAAAGATGCGTTCGAAGCCGGCGCGTTCGCCAGAGTCCTGAGCGTTAATAAACGCGTGTTTCACCCTTAAGCGAAATAACGAAACCGGCTCTCCTTTAAATCGGGTGATATTGCGCTGATAAGCCAGCAGGTTAAGTAAAGGTTCTGCGCAGGTGTCGACATCAATCTGCTGTAGTGGCCACGTCAGCCAGCTGTATACCTTTTCCCAGTAGCGATGCGATGAATGTGCCAGCGTTAACGGCTCGCCTTTATTCATCCAGGTGGGGAGCGGGAATTCAGGGATCTCCGGAAGTTTCACGCGCTCACCTCCACAGTAAGGGATTCCAGACGAGGAACAGCCAGATCACTGAGAATATCCGGAAGAGAAAATGTAACCGACTCCACCTGTGGAAATACCTGGTGGATCTCTTCGCCCAGTCTGGACATGCTGAAACGGCTATACGGCCATGTTTTCTGAACGTCATAATCGCTGTTTTCTCGAAATGCACAGCGAACCAGATTTTCCACATTGCGCAATAACGTCTGAATTTCCTCATCGCTGAGGTTCAGCGTTGCATATAACCAGAGTGTCACGGTCAGGGTGTGGCGTGTTTCAGGCATGGAAAAACAGCGCAGATCATCACCGTGTCCGTGATGACCTTCATCGTTAATGAATGCGTTTACTGCATCAACGAACGGTTCGGATGCGATGCCGGTATCCAGCAGAATGTAAGCATTTGCTGTGCCGGGGCCGCGTGGTGCGTCATGCAGAAAATAGATGCGGTCGGCACTGATGCCGGCAACGCCGGCAATTAATCCCCGGTAAACTGCATCGGTGTGATAAGCGCCGGCAAGATTAAACTGATTGCGAACACGATCACGCAACTCGTCATCGCTTTCTTCGTTGGCACCCGGTGTGGTCAGCCAGTTTTCATCGTTCTCAACGCCGGCAATACCATCAATCGCCACCGGAAGGATGCGGTAATATCCCGGCGCAAGGTTAAAGCCGGCTCCGGCCTGTTCCGCAGAAACATCGATGTTCATGCTGAGTGTTCCTGCCGGAATAACGGTATCCCTGACAACGGTCAGCGTATAAATCACGCCGTTAATGCGTTCTGTCTGAATCTGCGTACCGGCCGACACGGTAACTGCGCGATCAATGTCGTTTTTGGTGAAACGAATCTCGCCGGCTGCGTGCGTGGCGGCCTTGCGTTGCAGGTTTACCGCCCAGGCAAAAACATCAACGAATACACCGCTGGCATCAGCCAGAAACAGGTTTTTCATCACCACATTAACCAGCGCATCTTTCAGCCACATCACGGGTTTTGTGGTGATAGCTGTAATCAGTCGCCAGAACGGCGACATGCGGGAAGTGTTGGTGATAAGCCCTTCGTCTTTGACAATGGCTTCAAATTCAGCGCGAGCCTGTTCTTCGGTTACCGGCATGCCATTATCAGCCAGAATGCGCTCGTAATCTGCAGTAGGTTTGCCGTTAATCATCAAGAGATACCGTAAAAGTCAGGGGTTCAAAAAAATCTTCGGTGTGGGCGCTAATCAGCAGGCGACCAGAAAGCGGGGTTTCTTCTGTCACACTGACCGTGCCAGGCGTAATACGCTCATCATCTTCAATCAGCAGTGTCATCTGCATCATGATGTCGGCACGAAGCGTCGGGCTTTTTTCAGCCAGCAGGCGCGTTGCCAGTCCGCTCTCAATGATGGCGTGCTGGCAGTCCTGGGCAATACTTTCCCTGTTGTTGCATAACACCGGCTCACTGGCGCTGTTCAGCGTGAGATTGCGGCCGGTGATGAGCAAATCAATGTAAAGCGTTTTATCAGTATGCATGCAGCTCCATCCACTCGTTAAGACGGGCAGGGGATGGATCCTGCACATTGACGTTGACCACACGACGGGAGTTGTCGATGGTGGTCTGGTTTTCGCTGTTGTTCTGCATTTCTGCCGCAATGCCACCCGGCCCCGCGCTGATGGCTTTACCGCCGGTTAATACGGAGCCTTCGCCACTTCCTGTGCTTTCTGATGTGCCGATGTTAACGCCGGGGATCATGTTGAGTTTGTCCACAATCCAGCCCCATGAATCACTGAAGGACTGTTTCACCAGTTCCCAGAGGTTGCTGAAAATAGCCAGGATCCCGGAAGCCAGATTTTTCAGTGAATCTAGGGGGTGAGTAATATCCAGGCTGTTCCAGATATCCTTATACCCCTGCAGAATAATGAGCAGGGCCTGCCACACTTTTGATAACAGTCCGAGCATGATTTCAGTGGGCGTCAGGATCCAGTTGATTGCTGTGGCAACGATACGGCCAAAAGACGCACCGGCATCGCTGGCGCGTCCGAACGCTTCGCCCGTCAGTTCTACCGGTGTGAGTAAATTCATCAGCCAGTTAAATGCTGTTTTGATGGCATCCCATACAAAACCAAAAACAGCGCCGATATCGGCCAGAATGGGAGAGCCAAGTGAAATAGTCTTCCATGCATCGCTGAACCCCTGAATGAATCCGCTGAAAAACGCTTTGATGGGTTCCCAGAATTTCCAGACAAGAGCAACAACTGCTGCAATGGCTGCACCAATAAGCAGAATGGGCCCGCTCATCATCAGCATGGTGGTAAGAAAGCCGCGTCCTGTCAGCATTGAAACCAGCATGACCCTGTTCAGATATTGTTGTGCAGCGGCATAAGCCCCTGTTGCAGCAGCGGCCAGTGTATTTCGCAATGCGCTTAACCTGAGAAGCTTTATTAAGCCTGTTACGGGGGCAATCAGCCCTTTTGTTACAAAGCTGAACAGTCCCATGATGATATTGCTGAGAGCGCCAACGGTTGCGAGGCTAAGAAAAGTCCCCGCCAGTAAACCAATTGCGCGCGTGATGTTTGGATACAGACGTAACCAGGCAACAAAGGATTTGCCGCCTTCGTTGCTTTTCTGGATAAACGGGTACAGAACAGGCAACAACTGCGTGCCAATTTCGATGCGAATGCCGTTAATAATTGCAGCGGCCTGTTCCCATGGATCGGCCATGGCTTGTGCCATTTCGACAGCCTTATCCATACCTTTGATATTGCCCAGCGTGGCGATATTCTTTTCAAGTCCGCCAATGTCCGCATTGAGTAATTTAATCATGGCCACAGCTTCATCGGAGCCAAAGGCGCTTTTCAGCAAATCGGAATCAGCCACTTTTGACAGATCACCAAATTTGCCCCTGATAAGTTTCATGATCTCGACAACACTTTTCATCGTGCCGTCTTTATTCACGAAATTAAGCCCCAGCTTTTTCTGGGCGCTGCCTACTGCGGCAAGAAATGCTTTGTATTTCGTCCCTGCCTCGCTGCCACTCATGGTGGCCTGTAGTTGTCCCAGCACGGCGAACTGTTCAGCCGCATCAATACCGGCCGCTTTTGCACTGGCACCCAGCGTGGTGAACGCCGCTGACATGTTATCGCCGGTTGTTTTAAACATTTGCACGGCGGTGGCGGTTTGCCCGGCGACCTGCTCCACCCATTTGCTTTTTCCCATGGCATCAGCCTGGTCTTTAAAGATGCCGTACATGGTGCCCATGTAGGCGGTAATGGTCTGGCTGCTGGATTTGGTTGCTGCTGCCACCGTTGCTGATGCGGTGGTGAAGCGGGACAGCTCATCGTCAGTTAACCCGGCAATGGCTGACTGGATGTCGTATGACGCACGCACAAAATCCTGCGCAGCCCCGCCGTATTCCATAGTGAAATCAACGGCGGCGCGGCTGAGTTTACGCAATCCGGACTCTGCGACGCCCAGTGATTTCACCTCACCGAGCGCCCTGTCCATTTCAATGGCTGGCATCAGTGCCCCCTGAATGGCTGCACCCACTCCCCAGAGCGCAGCGCCTCCGGTAGCAATGTCCCGAAAGGCTCCCCGACTTGTTGCAGCAAATCCCTGAACCTGTCGCCCGGCTGCACGCAACGGCCTTGTCAGGCGGTCTGTCAGTTCAAGAAGTAATTCAAGGCGCTGTTGTGACATTACGATCCCTTAAAAGCACGGATAATGCCGTTATTGACGGCGATGCTCATATTTTCCCAGTAGTGGTTATCCAGCCAGACGGCGGCAGCCAGTGACTGCGGCGAGTCATCCTCGCCGGGCAGCCAGTGGCGGCGCAGAATCAGCATCCGGGTAAGGTCATTGCGATCAATGGCTCCCAGATGGCTTTTTATTTTTTTACGGTGATTTCCACTTCCGGCACAAACTCGTTATTCACGGCTGTTGCCAGGCTGGCCGGCATTCCTGGTTTTTCCAGCAGCTGGTTCAGCAGATCGCGGTGCTCTTTAATCACGATACGGCGCAGGTAGTTTTTCAGCGGCGCGATTTTGTTATCCGGCATGAAGTCGTTCTGCAGGTCGTTGTAGGCTTTTACGGTCGGGATAAACGTCAGTTCATGCTCGCCGACCTGTAAAGTGATGGTGTTCTCTGCGGTAGTCTGGGTGTTTTTATCGTTCATCATCATTTCCTTTTAAAGTCAAGAATAAGAGGGCTTAATAAGCCTGCAGGAAGGCTTATTAAGCGTAAAATCAGCGCACGCCGTCGTGCTCAAGGCTGAAATGATTGCCATCCGGGCGGTTTTTAAAACGACCGCCCCATGCGCCACCAAGGGATTCCCAGTACTCGCCCAGCTCGCGGTAGGCCTCTGTGCGGGTCTGATATTCACCGTTAATAAACAGATTAAAATCCACGGCCAGCCGCTGGCAGTGCAGGCTGTTGGCAATGCCGGATCCCTTTTGTGCGTTGAGTTTTGCCTGTTCTGGCGTGCGGTACGCCTCACCGAACGTCAGGCCATAACCGCGCTGATGGGCAAACTGGATGAGTTTTCCGATCATGACGGTAAATTGTTGTTGCTTATCGGAGAGTTTCATTTTTGCTCCTTATGAGGTTGCTGAGGTTTGCGCAGCCAGTACCACAGTGCCCGGATAATTTTCCAGGCAATGGCAGCGGCTTTTTGTTCCCTGCGGGACAACATTGCGGTTACTCCTCTTTGTTCTCTTTCTCGTCCAGCTTCCGGCGCATATGACGCAGGAAGATTTCAACAATCTGGTAACCGGCAACGCCCATTGCGGTGCCTGCGCCGGCAATGGCCAGTGGGTCAAGATTCGGGTAGCGAACCAGCAGGGCAGCGGCAGAAACACCCAGCGCGCTCCCCAGCAGGGTTCGGCCCACAAACAACCGCAACGTAATCGGCTCTGCGCCAGCCAGCACCCGACTTGCGGCAGCGATTCCGCCCAGAATGCCCAGAGTGATAATGGTGCGCTCATGCTCCTGCATGGTTCACCCCATCAGTCCGCGCACGTCGTTCTCTGAGAGAACGGGCACGCCGTTGATACGCACAAAGTCAGGGCTTGCCACCACGTACTTGATTTTGTGCGTGGTCAGATCTGCGCTCTCGGTGTCAATGCTTAACAGGCCGGAAAGCATCAGCTCACAACCGAAGGCTTCAACGCGGATTTCTTCGGTTCCCGTATTGGCGTAAAACACAAAATCCATTGGCGGCAGGTCACGCCACGATCCCGCCTGAGCAGCCACTTCCCCGAGCTGGTTAAAGCTGCGGGTACTCATTTCGATTTCACCTTCGGCACTGACAGGGCCGCGCAGTTTGCCGTCAGGGATGCCACGGGTTTTGGCAACGGCGCTTTCATCGCTGATGTCCAGTGAGATGCTTTTCACATGGATATCCGTTCCACCGATAAAAGTGTCAAACGCCATGCCGTTAATGCGGGTCGTCATGCGTTTTCCTCCAGAGATTTATCCAGCTGAATGCCCACTTTGATGGTTTTAGGGCAGGCGTAAGGGCGGACGACAATGCTGATGCTGACCGTCTTTTCGTCCTGCCAGGTGATAACCACGTCGCCTTTCCGGGGCGATTTCACTTCTCCCGGAAATGTGATGCCGTTAATTTGCGTGGATTTCGCCATGGCACGCAGTGGGCGGGCAAACAGCGTTTCATGTGCGGCAATGCTACCCGGCGTGCTGTTCAGCGAGCGATCTGCAATCTTGGGGATGGCTATCAGCCGCACGCGGCGCGCCACCTTATCAGCAATGCGGACATGCTCAATGACGTTGTAGTCCCCACCTTCCACTTCAAGTGTTACACCGTCAGCCCAGTAAAGGCCGTCATAGTCGGCATACCACATGGGCACGCTGTAGCGGGCGGTTGCCAGTGCCTGCAGGGTGGCGAGATCAATTGCCTGCCCTGCGCTGTCCTTCGGGCGTTCAGTGGTTTTCAGTGCGGACAGGCCCCCGGTTGCCACACGCGCCGGACTGTCAGCAATGGTGACGGCGCTGTTACACAGACGGCCGGCAAGAACGCCCGGTTCAAAGCCAAAAATTTCCGGAACCAGCATGATTTGCGGGGCGGCGATGCCTTCCTGTAGCGTGGTCAGTTCAGCAACGTAATCTGCCCAGGTTTTGCTGCAGTTATTGGCGGCAATGGTCAGAATGAACCAGATGCGGCGCTGATATTTATTGATGATGGTCTGACGTAACGCCTGTATGGCGTTGATGTCATCCTTCGTGCTGACCGGTTCGGTGATCACCACGCCTTCAACTGAAACAGTTTCCTGAGCCGCCAGTATGGCGTTCTGCCATGCCTGGCAGGCTGGCGTCGCTTCTTTGCCCCTGCCTGCTTCCGGCAGAACGGCAACATAGAAAAAGGCGTTCTGCCCGGCATTGGTCAGTGCGGACTGAAGGAAATTCTTCAGCGGGCTGGCGTTCGTTCCCAGCAGTTCATCCAGATCGCTGTTAGCGTTAACCGGCAGAACCTTACCTTTGTTGTTTTGTGCATTGCCCACAAACAGCAGTGTATTTTCCACGCCGTCCGGTGAACTGCTGAATGTGTTGTACTGTTCGATCGTGACAGATGGCCAGGTCATGATTTGTCTCCTGATTTTGTTATCTCGTGCCGCCGTAATGCAGGCTGCGCAATTGCGCCTCCAGAATGCGGGCAAATTCAGCGTTACTGGCTCCCAGAAATGCGCGGGAGGGAATTTTGATTTCCCATACACGTTTTTTCTGCTCGCCTTTCAGAATGCTGATCACCAGCCCGGCCTGCGCCATACTCATGTTTTCCATAATCCATTTCAGGGAAGGTTTTCTGTATCCCCTGCGTCCGGTTTTTTTGCTGACCGCGCCGACGGGGGCGCGAAAGCCCAGAGAAAGAAGGCGTTCTGCCTGCCGTCGTGTGGCGGGACGGGTGCGCATGGCTTCGCTGTCCCGGCGTTTTGTGGCGCGGCCTTTGATGGTTGCGCCGTGCTGTTGCACCCACGCAACCGCCCCACCATGAGAGCCGGTGTTGTAATCCCCTTTTTTGAAGAAAAGGCGGACACTTTTCCCGCTGCCATCAACCCTGATGGCCAGCAGTTTCGGCAGTCCCAGCAGCATTTTGTTTTTATACCTGCCGCTGGCTTTATCCGGTCTTTTTCGTGGTGCCCAGGCTGCCCCCTCCGGTGTTCGCTGTGCTTTCACATTGCGTCGTGCAGCCGGTATCAGGCCGTATTTCGCAATGCGAACCAACAGCTTTCTGGCCTTTGCCGGCGGAAGTTCTGCCTCTCTGATGGCGCGACGAACCTGCCGGAGTTGTGACTCGTTAATCACGGGGCGCGTCATGGCATCACCTGACAGTGAAGCTGATGCGCCTGAGCCACCCAGATTTCAGGCTTTTCCAGCTGGTAACGTTTCCCGCCTCTGGGGATGGGGCCGTTTTCGTCCTCAACCAGGGTGATGGGATCAACCAGCGGCAGACTGATTTCCAGCCATGCCACTTCATTTTCATCATCCACTTCGACGTCAACGGCTGGCGCATCCGGTGCCAGGCGCTGGCGCAGGTCGCCGCCGTTGTCTGCCAGCCAGGCTTCAACCAGAGAAAACACCAAATCCGGATTCAGTTTGCGGTAGGGCCATGCGTCCCATCGCAGAAAAGCCGTATATTTTCGAACCTGCGTACATAACTGCCCGTGCCCCAGCGACTTCGTAAACGGAACGAGCGTGATGTCATCCATGTCACTGGTGAACGGAATGCGTGCGCGTGCCGGCAGATTGTTTTCAATGAATGCCGTCAGGCTGGCGAGTTGCGTCATACCATTTCCTTAATCAATCAGCGCGATGGATGCACGTGGTCGGCCCAGCAGCGCCCGCACCGCCATGGCCGCTTCAGCCAGCAACGTCCGGCGACTCTCGCTGGCTTCTGATGAGGGTTGCGCCTCGCGCCGCCCCACGCTGGCAGATTCCGGCAAAAGATCGGCCTTTGCGCGTGCATACACGGCCTTGGTGTACAGTGCTGTAATGTGATTCTGCATCCGTTCAGGTTGTGCGCCTGTATTGCGCGGCTCTGGTTGCAACACGGTGTAACCCGGAATATCAGCGGCCCGGATGTAGCCCTGTTCCTGCCAGTATTCACGGCGTGCAGCCAGTTCAGTGTTAATCTCTGTTACCGCGCAAAGCAGCGCCGTCAGCACCGTTTCGTGTGACGTGACGGCGGGGATGCTGCGGCTCTTTTCAAAATCGCCGGCATCAATATCCGGCCAGAATCCATCGTTCTGAATAATGGCCTGCTGATAGTGAATGCTTTTCCCGTCAAACATGCTCACTCCGGGGAAAGGCGGGCTGACCGGTTTCCGCAGTGTGCTGATGGCTTTTGCCGGCACACCTCCACCGCGCCCGCCCGGTTGTTGGGAGTCGTTTACGTGCCCTGCAACGCGCGCAGTCTTGCGGCAATGCGCTGGCGCAGGGTTTTCACCTGAATTTTGGGATGCAGCCAGGCAGCCCGTTCCAGACACTGGTCGGCCTGTTGCAGTCTCTCCGGATCGTTAATTGCACTGGCCAGCGGTTTACCGTCATCGCCGCGCAGCAGCAGGACGCCTGCAAAGCGCCAGTAGCGGGCAGCAAGGCGTTCATTCACGCGCCATTTGTCACGGATTTTTTCAAACACCTGCTGAAAATATGGCGCGATACTGTTCCCGCGTTCAGCTTCGGTTTCTGCCCATTCAAGAATGAAATGGGCCACAAACGTTGGCAGCTCGCTTTTGAAGTTCTCCGGCGTCTTTTGCCCCTGCTCAATGGCAATGTCAGTCCACCGCAGCGCCATCTCAAACTGCCCGGTATCGAACAGCCAGATGATGCAGTACACCAGAATGGGATTCTGATAGACGCGTTCCCCCTCCAGATAAGCCTGTGCGTGTGGCAGCCAGCGGGGCAGCAGCGTGCTCCGCTTGAATTCCAGCTTGTCAGACAGCAGCTCCATGTTGTGCAGTTGTCTGATGTCGTTATCCAGTGCCAGCAGTTTAATGTGCTGACTCTCTGTGCTGATGGCGCGTCCGTCCGTTGTGGTCATGAGCGCCGCACGGCGCTCATCCATCTGTCGGGCACGTTGTCGCTGCATTGGCGTTGGCATACCGTGCGCTCCGTTTATCAGGCGATAGTGACCGCAGACTCATCCACGGCAGCATATAAATCCGGATCGCCCAGGGCGTACCCCTCGTAACGCCAGTATGAGTTTTCGAACTGTTTGCGATCGCCCACATCTTCCGCTTTACGACGGCGGGAATCCTTCAGCGTCAGGATCTGCAGGTTTGGCAGCATGGTCACCACCATACGCTTACCCGGCATAAACGGCGGAATGATGGCCTTGCGGCCTGCGATGTTCTTCGTCAGCAACTGTGCGGCCACTTTTTCGGTGGGCTTGTCCTCTTTGTTGTAGAGGCGTAGTTCTTCAGCAGCCACAAGGTCTGCGCCAACCAGCACAGTAAGGCGAGGATCGTTGTGATATTGCGCCGGGATATAAGTGCGGATCAGGTCTGAGGCCATGGCATCAAGGCCGACATAATCACCGCCTTCGCCCAGGGTAACGGCGTCCGTCAGAATACGGGAGGTATTGCCGGGCTGTTCTCCCCACTTTTTGGCGATTTCATGCCAGCCGATGTTGACGTCTTCGCCGTTCGGGTGACTTTCCGGGTCAGAGTTTTCAGCAGCCTCTTTACCGTTAAAGCCAATGCGCAGCATGTCCAGCGCAAAGTTGGTGACGGCGGCGGAGTTCATCAGGTTGAAAAATTCCTGCGGGCTGCCGGCATTCGCCCAGATGGCGAGTTGTTCCCAGGTGATCACGCAGCAGGAATCAGTTTCAACGAGTTTAAATTCGTTGCCTTTGATGCCCGAACCTTTAGCGAAACGACCGCTTTTCACGCGACCGGTGCGCAGCGTGGATTCGCCCACGGTGACGACCTGCCCCTGCGGGTGCGGAACGTCCATGCAGGTGATGAAACTCAGAAACTCTGTGCTTTCCAGCAGGGCTTTACGCAGGGCAATACTGCGTGGCTCGGTCAGCGAAAAGAAACGATCGCTTGATTTCCCGCAGTCACTGAATGTTTTTTGCAGTTCGCTGATGTACTGATTAACCAGCTTTTGTGCTTCTGGTGTCATGTTCATTGCGTTCTCTCCGGTTACACCAGGTTAAAAGTTTCGCCACCGGCCGGATTGTTGCCCGGCAGCTTCGTGGCGTCCTTGCTGAGTTCAGCAAATGCGGTTTCCATACTGGTAACCTTCTCCGCGATGGCGTTCACTGTGGAGAACAGCTTTTCGCCCTGCCCGGTGGTCAGCGTGAAGGTTTTGTCGTCCTTGTTGTTCTGTTCTGCGTTGTCCTGTCCCTGATCGCCGGTGCTGCCTTCCGGCTTGTTATCACCGGTATCTTTCGGGGCATTCTTCGCGCTGAACTGCGCGACGTTTTCTTCCAGTTTTTCCAGGCGTTCATCGATAGGAATTTAAAACCCGGAAAGATCGAAAAAACACCAGAAAGCGAATCACCGGGCGACATCTCACGCGTCTTATATTATTTGTATTGTCGATTAAAACGCATTGATTGATTGGAGTTGGGTA
>NZ_PTSN01000044.1:0-13002 GCF_002965865.1 Escherichia sp. MOD1-EC6098 | reverse complement strand
TTCAACAACTATTACGTAATTCTGCATTATATTAGATATTTTTACTTCTGTTTGCACTGCTTCTGTTCTTGGCTGTGATCTCAACTGTTGAACACAACACACTTATTGAACCCAGTCTTCAAATACTAACTTTAACTCTTGCTCGAACTCCCTCATATTATTTGTCACCAGTATCACCCCAGTGGTGATGGTGTGTCCGGCAATTGCCGTGTCTTTCGACCCGGTTGGCGTCTTGGCCGGCCGCAGTGTCACTTTAATCTCTGCGGTAGTATTTGCTGCGGCGTAATCCCGGGGCAGGACTGCATTGAGGCGGTCGCAGAATAATGCAGTTTCCTTCTCGAGCGCTCTCCCCCTCAAAACCCAGATGAGGGGCTGGCGGATGGCGCGGTTATTGCCATTTTTGAAAATGGATGCGGTTTGCATATTTAACTCCCGAATATTTTGGATATGCATGACATATCCGGTATGAAGTTCATGCACTGGGGGTGAACCTAAGTATGCAGATGTCTGCCATATGGATCTTTTTTCACAGAAGATCCGAAAATCTGCAAAAAATACATGAAAAGCAGGAGCCTCTGAAGCTCCTTGCCAGAGTGCTACACCTGATACCGCGTCATATTCTGCAGGTTGAATATACTCAGGCATATTAGTCAATAACTATCTTCTTATGTCTCTTACCGTGAAATATGTGGCGCATTGCAGGTGGAGTATGCGTATTCTACGGGGGAAGTGTGGAAAATCCGCTTTTCATCTTTTCCCTCTTTCCCCCATTTTGTGGTCAGCGCTGCCGGACGGCGAGCCAGTTTTTGACCTGCGTTGCCACGGCTGTCATCACTATACCTGGCTTCGTCTCGTTGCGTTCTTCACTGACACCATTGCTGTACACATCAAACTCAGTACGCCCGTTAACGAAGCGAAAGCCTGCTTCAGTTCCGCCCTGCTCATTCTGAACAGCACAGCCATAACCCTTTTCCTGTTGCGCATTAAACAGACGTTCAGGTAGGTCAGGAAAGGTGATCCCAGGGCCGGTTTCCGTGTCCGCGGCCACTTCTGGTGCCAGCGTGATTTCAATGCGCCATGCACCGTAATCATAATCGTCGGGCTTGAACAACCGGGTATGGCCAAAGTCGTCTTGCTGATTATATTCCCACGATTGCAAGGGGGGCATCTGGCGCTGGCGACGGAGTTCATTGATGTGGCTGTAAAAGGAGTAATACCGTGCAGGAGACGGTTTGCGAAAAATATTATCCCATGCTTTTTTCACCGTTTCTTCATCTGAGAACGCGATTTCAGCAAACAGGGCAAACCACAGGGAGCTTGCTTTCGGTACCGCCAGCATGTTTTTCAGTACCTGGTCTGCGCGGATTGTCAGGTAGGGGGTGTTTTTCACCAGAATGTGCTGCAGATCGTCATGACCCTGAATATCGAGCAGCTTACACATCTCGATGTTCCATTTTGTTCCGTAGTGGTCGTCCAGTGATTCCTTGATGACCTCAATTCCCCCCAGGTGCTGGGCAATGACCTGATCCAGCGCATCTACCAAGGGGCTCAGCATGCCGAAGGTTTTAATTTGATCGGTGAACATCTCAATGATTTTGTCGCGGATGATCACCGATTTTGGCGTACCGGTCAGTATAGATAGGTGACTCAGTGTGACATCGACATCTTTCGGGATATTACGAATGGTGTAATCTACGGTGTTTTTTTCTTCAGCCATCTAACTTACTCCTTTCGCTGGCAGTTTAGGGTTCCGATCACCTTTTTTAGCAAGATGGAAGGTTCCCGGTGTGAATTTACACGTAATCATCGATTCTTTGTTTTGATGACAATGTGCTTTGTTTGATGATGTTATTGGTGTTTTTTTTATTTGTCAACTATTGTCATGCATCATCATTGATTTTCGTTTTTTGTGATATTTATCTGTCTTGTCATCTCTAGCAACTTTTATCAATTTAATTCATATATAGATGATTGTGTGTTGTCTTTTTGTTCTTTACTTCATCCTTAGATCCGAAAGCCGGTAGTCACGGATCTTCCTCTCCCTCCGCACAGCGCCATCTCCCGTCAGCACAACATGTAGTGCTGAATTTAGCTGTTAATGACACTATATGCTGTGTCATCTCCCTGACCTGTGATGCGCCGCGCAGCAGCAGAAAACAGTGCTTCGCTTACTTCCTGACCGTGGTACACTTCCGGAAAATGCGGAATAACATAAAAGTCGGATCTGGCCGGAATGGCCATCCGGTAATTTAATTGAGTGGTTATGTGGCTGCTTATTATCAGCCTGGAAATGATGACGTCATGGGAAAATCATCCGTGTGACAGAAGCAGGGTTGTGCCGCGCGTCATCATTACTCTGCGTGACTATTGAACCGGATACTATTTTTGAGGCGAGGTATGGGTAAACCAACATTTAGATCATTTTACGATGTGGTCCGGGAGCTTGAGGATGTATATGGCCATAAAGAGCTATGGCTGTATTCAGGAGCGGCATACGCAACGCCAACAGAAATGATTAACGCCAGACATAACTGGAAATCGCCAAAAATCCTGAAACGTAACGGAAGAATGGTTGCAGAACGAATGGATAACTCGGACTCATGGCAACTGGTTGGTGACTACAAAAAACCGCTGTTCCAACATTGTGCTCCGCCCTGGCAATCCTGTCAGATAGATGACTATTTTAAAGGCTATTACATTATCGCCCCCTGAAGGTCAGAGGAGTAATTGATGGCGGGATTACATCATTGATGGCGAGGTTTAAATGGGAAGTATGAAAGAACTGCTGTTTGAAATGCAGGAGGAACGGCGTGACGAATGGATTGCGGAAAATTATCCGGATGCTGAGGAAGGAACTCCTGAATGGGATGCGGCAGCGCAGGAATACAGCTGGTTTCAGGACTGGATGGAAGAGGCGGCTGAGCAGCAATATTTTGAGGCTTCGCTTGCCAGTATTCCTGACCGCCTGCAGGATGCAAAGGCTGAACTGGATGAGTTAGAGAGCCTGATGCAGTTCAACCAACCCAGGATCGTAGAGCGGATGGCTTACGTTCATTGCGTGAGTGTACTGGACAGCTTTCTGATGTACAGCGCAAGAGCACTTCTTAGTCATCCCCCGCATTTACAGAAGTTCCTGCACGAGGCTGATTCGTTGGTTCCTAATAAGGAAGACAGAAGAAAATTACTTGCTTCCAAATGGGTCGAGCAGGAGCCGGATAAAGACACTCCTGAGAAGGTTTATACCTGGCGAGCTCAGTCTCTTGTAGCGAAGAAGACATTTCAGAGCCACAAAGTGATAGGTCGGTATTTTTCAAGGATGCTGTCAACGCCACATGAGTGGCCATTGGAGGAGATTAAGGGTGTAATCAAGACCCGAAACGCACTGGTACACCGTAATGGAGTTACCGAATCTCTTGAACCCGTGTATATCAGTTCGGGGAGTGTGCAGAATGCTATCTGCACGGTACGAGCATTTATTACCGTGGCGGCTGAAACCCTTCTGCAGGAAGATGCACTATACAGGACGGATGATGGCATATTCTGAAATTACCGCAGCGACACCATCCATAAGCGTCTTCACTGAGGGATATGTCGATGACTTCGCTTCCCGCTAACTGTATACCAGTAAGCAACACATCATTACCTGTCGCCATAGACTACCCAGCAGCGCTGGCACTTCGCCAGATGGCTCTCGTTCAGGGCGAACTCCCGAAATACCTGCTGGCGCCGGAAGTCAGCGCCTTGCTCCACTACGTGCCGGATCTTCACCGCAAGATGCTGCTGGCGACGCTCTGGAACACGGGCGCGCGAATTAACGAAGCGCTGGCGCTGACAAGGGGGGATTTTTCGCTTGCGCCTCCGTATCCGTTTGTGCAGCTTGCGACCCTGAAACAACGGACGGAAAAAGCCGCCAGGACGGCAGGAAGAATGCCCGCCGGTCAGCAGACTCACCGGCTGGTTCCGCTCTCCGACGCCTGGTTCGTCAGCCAGCTGCAGACGATGGTGGCCACACTGAAAATCCCCATGGAACGGCGTAATAAACGAACAGGCAGGACAGAGAAAGCGCGGATCTGGGAAGTGACGGACAGAACGGTCAGGACCTGGATTGGGGAGGCGGTTGCCGCCGCTGCCGCTGACGGTGTGACGTTCTCTGTCCCGGTCACGCCACATACGTTCCGCCATTCCTATGCGATGCACATGCTGTATGCCGGTATACCGCTGAAGGTCCTGCAGAGCCTGATGGGGCATAAGTCCATCAGCTCAACAGAGGTCTACACGAAGGTGTTTGCACTGGATGTGGCTGCACGGCACCGGGTGCAGTTTTCGATGCCTGAGTCCGATGCTGTCACAATGCTGAAAAACAGACACGCATAAGTCACAAATCATAATTATGAATTGTGATTTATTCTATAAAAGAAGAGACCACTGCAATATGTGATCTCTTGTATGCAAGGGTGCTTAAACAGTGTGAATTCACAAGTGTGATTTCATAAGTAATAACTTCTTGATTATTACGTTAGTGTTTTTAAGTATTGCTCAAGGGCTACTCTGACGATGGCACTTACATTTTTTGGATCTTTACCATTGCGTTTATTCCTCAATGCCAGATCTTCTATTGTGACAAGCATGCTTTCACCAAGAGAGATTGTCGTCCGACATTGTTTTTCTGGTTCGGGTTTTTCCGGCGCGCCGTATGGTTTATCCGCAAGGCGCTGAGCCAGAGCCTCTGCTTGTTCTACCGTAACTGCAGCTCTGTTTAATGCTTGCTGGCTGGGTTTCTTCACCATGGGCCAAATACCTCATTCATTAAATGTTCAATTTCTGCTCTGGCTGCTGTATTGTTCGTTTCTACTACACCGGTGCCGTTGCTCATGCAATCGCGATAGACTTTTCTGAAACAAATAACTGAATCCAGGACTTGAATTGTTGGGAATTCTTCAAGATATTCAAGGAATTCTTTTCTCTCATTTCCCCTCAAAACCGGATTGGTTGTTGCCATACTTTGTAAACAATAAACCTTAAGTTCCGGGTTAAGGTTACGCATTGCGTCTATCTGTTGTTCTAGTTCTGTAAGAGTATCCAGATCTGGTTGAGAACACTGTAGTGGCGCAATTATTTGATGTGCGACAACTCCACTCGTTATGAATTCCTTTGAGTTTCTTCCTGCGACATCCACTATTACATCATCGAACTTTTCATTCAGAGCCTGTAGTGTTTGTGTCAGGTTATCAAATTTCTCAACAAGGGTTATTGCTGGTAACAGTCCTGCAGCTTCTCGTTCTGCATGATGTTTTGCGGCTGTTCGTTGTAGATCTCCGTTTAACAGGCAGACTTCCCTTCCTTTATTTGCGAGAGCAATAGCCAGGTTTGATGCAATGGTAGTTTTCCCTGAACCACCTTTGTTCCCACCAACTACAGTAATCATTGCAACCTCATAAATGTGATGTGTGAAGTATGATGATATTTTGACACGGTAACCTGATGTGTCAACATGCATTCATATTTATGAAGTATGAAATATGAAGTATGTCATATGATGTAATAAATATTACTTGTGTTTTGTGATTTCATAACTATGATAGTGCTCAAATTGAGTATTACCTTGCAACCAGAAACAGTGATTTACTCAGATTGAGTATTTAAGGGGCTATAGATGAACGTATACTGCGATGATGGTTCAACAACAATCAAGTTGGCATGGAATGACAATGGGAAAATCTGTAAGTCGTTGTCGCAAAACTCATTTCGTCATGGATGGAAGGTTGACGGGTTAGGGATTCGCCAGACATTTAACTATGAACTGGATGGTAAAAAATACACGTATGATGAAGTTAGCAACCAATCTATTCTTACGACTCATATTGAGTATCAATATACGGATGTTAACCTGTTAGCTGTGCATCACGCTTTACTGAATAGTGGATTAGCGCCTCAGCCTGTATCATTGACTGTGACTTTGCCTATCAGTGAGTTCTACACGAAAGAGTGTCAAAAAAATGAACTCAACATTCAGCGTAAAATTGAGAATTTAATGAGGCCGATTCGTCTTAATAAAGGCGATGTTTTCACCATTGAACACGTTGATGTGATGCCTGAATCATTGCCAGCTGTGTTTTCTCGTCTGGTCATGGATAAAGTTGGTCAGTTCGAAAAATCGCTGGTAGTTGATATTGGCGGCACTACGCTTGATGTTGGTGTTATCGTTGGTCAATTTGACTCTGTAAGTGCCATTCATGGTAATTCTGGCATTGGTGTGTCTTCAGTTACGAAAGCTGCAATGAGTGCATTGCGCATGGCATCCAGTGATACCAGTTTCCTCGTTGCAGATGAATTGATTAAACGTCGTAATGACCCGGACTTTGTTCGGCAGGTTATAAATGACGAAACAAAAACTGATCTGGTCCTTAATACCATTGAGGGGGCTATTGCCAGTCTGGGGGAGCAAGTAGTCAATGAGCTCGGTGATTTTCATCATGTGAATCGTGTTTATGTTGTCGGTGGTGGGGCCCCGTTGATCTATGATTCGATAAAAACGGCATGGCACCATCTTGGGCAAAAAGTAGTGATGATGGAGTCGCCACAGACAGCACTGGTTGAAGCTATCGCGGCTTTCAAAGAGGAGTAATATTGTGGACGATGAACGGAAAAGGAAAAAATTCACACTTTATCTGCATCCGGAAAAAGCTGCAGACTTTCAAACTTTGGAAGCGATAGAGTCCGTTCCGCGTTCTGAGCGTGGTGAGCTGTTCCGGAATGCATTTATTTCTGGAATGGCGTTACACCAACTTGATCCTCGCCTGCCTGTATTGCTGACTGCCATTTTGAGCGAGGAGTTTTCAGCAGATCAGGTTGTAACCTTACTCAGTCAGACGACAGGATGGAAGCCTTCTCAGGCCGATATCAGAGCTGTGTTGACTGAACTCGGTGCTTTGCAATCTGCTGAAAAAATGCCTCCTTCTGCTACTGATTCGGTGCAGGAGGCAATGAATGATGTGCGCCTTAAAATGCAAAAATTATTCTGATATATCAGAATGAAGCAATGGGGATCTCAGTCCATTGTGTTGTATACGAAGGCGAGAGCATTTCCCGTTTCATTTGCCATTCAGGGGCGGTTCCTCGCCCCGCAAACCACACTTTCCCTTTTCCAGACTGGTTCAGTTCATCGAGTGTTTTCATTAACTTTTCGCTGTTTTTACGGGGCTGGATCTCATCAAATAATCCCGGCTGCGCTATACCCGATGGTGTGAAATCAGCCAGCATGACTCCTGCCTTCATATAGCGGTACCCTTCACGCCAGACATGGTTTAACGCTCTGCATGCTGCGGCAATAATGTCCCGGCTGTCCTGTGTGGGTAATGGAAGCTTTTCCACAGCGGCATTGCTGTAACAGGGTTCTTTTACTGCAAAGGGGGATGTCCGTACAAATGTCGTCACCTGCCGGCAATACTGACGCTCCCCACGTAGTTTCTCTGCGGCCCGCTCTGCATACTGAACAACAGCCTGGTGCATGGCATCTTTGTCTGTGATTCGTTCACCAAAACTGCGACTACAGACAATCTGCTGTTTTGCCGGTGGTGCTTCTTCCAGGGATATGCAGGACTCGCCGTTGAGTTCGCGTACCGTACGCTCAAGAATGACGCTGAAGTTTTTCCGGATGAATGCCGTGTTAGCCTGCGCCAGCTGCAGTGCTGTGTTAATACCCAGCGCATTCAGCTTTTCCGTCAGTCTGCGTCCTACTCCCCAGACCTCACCAACTGGCTGCAGCCCCAGTAGCTTCAAGATCCGATTACGGTTTTCTGCCGTCAGCGCGACCACACCGGAAAACTGTGGCCATTGCTTTGTTGCCCACTGTGCACTTTTAGCCAGCGTTTTTGTAGGCGCAATGCCCACCCCCATGGTGAGTCCTGTCCAGCTTTTTACCTGTTCCCTGAGCTGATGACCAAAAAACTCCGGAGAGATGCAATGATTTATCCCCCGCAAATCAATGAACATTTCATCAATTGAGTAGGGCTCAACTGCGGGAGAAAGCGACTCCAGAACAGCCATAACCCGTTGGCTCATGCTGTGGTACAGCGCATAATTGCTGGAAAATACATGTATTTTCTTCTCCAGGCGCATCTGTCTCACCTGAAACCAGGGCTGCCCCATTCTGATGCCAAGGGCTTTTGCCTCCGGGCTGCGCGCGATCACACAGCCATCGTTATTGCTGAGTACGATGACCGGTTCGTTGCGAAGGTCCGGGCGGAAAACTTTTTCACATGAGGCGTAGAAACTGTTGATATCAGCCAGTGCAAACATCAGCGTAACTCCCGCGTCCTGTGTATCACGTGAGTGACAACACCAAAAATACAGATGTTTTCCGGATACAGTGTGCGGAACTCCGGGCTGTCTGAAACCGGCTCCAGTGCCGGGCGTGGGCGCAACAGCAGTCGTTTGACGGTGAACTCACCGTCGATCTCAGCGATAACGATGTCCCCGTGTTGTGGTTTTTCGGCCCTGTCCACTACCAGCAGATCACCATTCTGCACGCCAGCCTGGTTCATCGATTCACCGCTGGCGCGCAGAAAGAAGGTGGCTGCAGGTCTGCTGATGCAATAGCTGTTCAGATCCAGTTCCTGCTCAGCATAATCAGTGGCAGGCGAAGGAAAACCGGCCTGGCAACGATCGGCAAACAACGGTCGCACGTAACTGTCATCGCCTGAAGGGTCAGCCGGACGGTGATAAACGGTACTCATGCTGCAGGCAGCCAGCTGTCGTCCTGCCAGATTTCTTCCAGCAGAGACAGGATACGTTCTTTATCCTTGTCGTTGCGGGCTCCTGTGACAGATACAGACGGGGCGCTGCCCTGGTCTATACGCAGCCAGATTTCCGGGTAGTGTGGTTTCAGACGTTGTTCGATTTCATTCTGTAGCGCCTGAAGTGTGCCTGATTTGAGGTTTTTTGTGCTCTGGCGGTCGAAAAGAATTTCAATGCGGATCATGTTCTCATCTCCCTTTTCTTTTGCTGTATGTATATACAGTATTCTAATAACTGAATCCACACACAGTCAAATGTCATTATTGTGACTAAAAAGCGCTCAATTCTCTGAGAGTGTGGCTGTATGCCTGCTGTGGACTGCTGTGTTCAGCTTATCCACAGCATTTTGCGCACGGTTCTGTGAATAAAATACCTGGTTACCCAGGCCGTGCCGGCACGTTAACCGGGCTGCATCCGATGCAAGTGTGTCGCTGTCGCCGGCCTCCTCACCCGGTCACGTTTCGTCGTTCCTCCTCCACGCGCTGCGGCTTCGGGGCCGCACCTGCATTCGTATGCGGTCGCCCGGTTACAGGTGCGGCACGGCCTGATGGAGGCCGCATGTAAGAGGAGAATTCCCATGCCAAACTGGTGCTCAAATCGTATGCATTTTTCTGGTGAACCGGCACAGATTGCTGAGATTAAACGACTGGCCAGCGGTGCAGTCACACCGTTTTATCGCCGCGCCACAAATGAAGGTATTCAGCTGTTTCTGGCCGGAAGTGCCGGACTTCTGCAGACCACTGAAGATGTGCAGTTTGAACCGTGCCCCGGACTGACGGCTGCCGGACGTGGTGTTGTATCGCCGGAGAATATCGCGTTCACCCGCTGGCTGACGCACCTGCAGGACGGTGTACTGCTGGATGAGCAAAACTGCCTGATGCTGCATGAACTCTGGCTGCAGAGTGGTACTGGCCAGCGTCGCTGGGAAGGATTACCGGATGATGTCAGGGAAACCATTACCGTGCATTTCACCGCCAAAAGAGGTGACTGGTGTGGCTTCTGGAGTAACGAGGATGTATCGGTGTGGTGGAACCGTCTGTGTGACAACGTGCTGCCGGAAAAAACCATGCCGTTTGACCTGCTGACGGTTCTGCCCACCCGCCTGGATGTTGAAGTGAACGGCTTTAACGGTGGTGTTCTGAACGGTGTTCCTTCCGCATATCACTGGTATACGGAACAGTATGGCGTGAAGTGGCCTGTGGGGTATGAGGTGAATATCAGCCGTCAGGGAGAAAACTTCATTCAGGTGGATTTCGACACGCCGTGGTGTCAGCCGGAAAGCGACGTTGTTGCAGCATTAAGCCGCCGTTTCGGCTGCACGCTGGAGCACTGGTACGCCGAACAGGGCTGCAATTTCTGTGGCTGGCAGCGATATGAGCGTGGAGAGCTTGTTGATGTGCTGTGGGGGGAACTGGAATGGTCTTCCCCGACAGATGATGATGAGCTGCCGGAAGTTACCGCGCCGGAGTGGATAGTCGACAAGGTGGCGCATTACGGTGGATGAAGTATGACGGAGACGGGCGGGCAACCGCCCGTTTCTTTTCCGGTAAAGGATGTCGCTGTGCTCCTCTTTTTACTGCGCCGGCTGACGCGGCGCGGCAGGAACGCTGCCTGTGGTCAGTGTCCCGCGTCCGGCCGGGCACGGGACGGGCGCTTTTACCGCTCCCGGCTGGCGTCGGTGACAGTGTACGCCAGCCCGTCGCCCTTTTCTGATGAACGCCCTTCAAGCCGCTTTCGCGGCATATTCTCGCCGTCAAACAGACGACGGCTGCGATATTCCACGGTCGGCCTGACCCGTTACCGGACGCGGTGAACAGCCCACAGGCAGCGGGGAACGGGCGCCACAGGGGCGCCCTCCCGGTGCCTTCTGTAAGAGAAGGAGTGCTGTTATGTCCCGTTTTATCCTGGGTGACTGCGTGCGTGTTATGGCCACGTTTCCGGGCAATGCTGTCGATTTCATCCTCACCGACCCGCCATATCTCGTCGGTTTTCGTGACCGTCAGGGGCGTACCATCGCCGGCGATAAAACCGATGAATGGCTGCAACCGGCCTGTAATGAAATGTACCGCGTGCTGAAAAAAGACGCGCTGATGGTGAGCTTCTACGGCTGGAACCGCGTCGATCGCTTTATGACCGCCTGGAAAAATGCGGGATTCAGTGTGGTTGGCCACCTGGTGTTTACCAAAACCTACACATCGAAGGCCGCATATGTGGGCTATCGCCACGAATGCGCTTACATCCTGGCAAAAGGGCGTCCGGCGCTGCCTCAGAAGCCATTGCCCGACGTGCTGGGCTGGAAATATTCAGGCAACCGCCATCACCCGACGGAAAAACCTGTTACCAGCCTGCAACCACTGATTGAGAGCTTCACACATCCGAATGCGATTGTGCTGGACCCGTTTGCAGGCAGCGGCTCAACCTGCGTGGCCGCCCTCCAGTCCGGACGCTGGTATATCGGTATCGAGCTGCTTGAACAGTATCACCGTGCCGGACAGCAACGACTGGCCGCCGTGCAGCGGGCCATGCAGCAGGGGGCCGCGAATGATAACTGGTTTGAACCGGAGGCTGCGTAAATGAACTATGCCGGACACGAAAAACTTCGCGCCGAAGTGGCGGAGGTGGCCAATACCATGTGTGACCTTCGGGCCAGGCTGAACGATATGGAGCATCGCTGTCGCTTTGATTCCGATGTGCTTGTTGAACGCCTGGCACGCCAGACGCTGTATCGCGCCAATCGCCTGTTCATGGAGGCATATACCGAAATTCTGGAACTTGATTCCTGCTTCAAAGATTGAGGGGAGAGAGTATGTACGGAACATGCGAAACGCTCTGCCGGGCGCTGGCAGCAAAGTATCCGGGAGACACGCCGCTGATGCTGCTTATCTGGTCCCCGGAAGAGATTCAGGCACTGGCTGACGGTATGGAAATTTCTCTGACCGATCATGAAATCAGGACTGTCCTGGCGCGCCTGGAGGACATCCCGGAAGACCAGCGGATTGAGTCCGGTATTTCTTCCGGTGCGGCGATGGAAATTATCAGCAACGTGAGCGAAAACCGCCAGGTGACCGTCCCGGCTGAACTGCTGGCGTCCCTGATTCAGACCGCTGAACAGGCACTGTGGAAACGTGAATGGGCCGCCCGTGATAACGGCCTCGCCGTCCCGGAATGCGTCACCCGCCGTCAGGCGGTGATTAATCAGGCCCGCACCCTGCTGAAAAACAACACACACGAAAACGACTGATGTTATCGCCGCCTGCGGGCGGCGATACAGGGAGAACGATTAATCATGAACGAAAACACAACGCTGAATGCACTGATTTATCGCCACGCCCGTAACCTGCTGCTGGCGCAGGGCTGGCCGGAGGAGACTGATGTTGATCAGCGAGATCCGCAGAACTATCCGGGCTGGATCAGCATTTACGTGCGGCTGGATGCGCCCCGGCTGGCGACGTTGCTCGTCAACCTCCACGATTGCGTACTGCCGCCGGTCCTGGCTTCCGCCATTCACAAACTGACCGGAACCGGGGCGGAACTGGTACTGTCCGGCAGTCGGTGGCAGTCGCTGCCGGTACTTCCGGCAGACGGAACGCAGGTGTCTTTCCCGTATGCCGGTGAATGGCTGACGGAGGAGGAAATCAGGGCTGTACTTGCGGCGGTGCGCGATGCGGTACGCAGTGTCAGTTGCCGGGTGGCAGAAGATGCGCGGCGTATCCGGGCGGCGCTGACCACAACCGGTCAGACGTTGCTGACCCGCCAGACGCGCCGCTTTCGCCTGGTCGTGAAGGAAAGCGATCACCCCTGCTGGCTTGATGAAGATGACGAAAACCTGCCCGTGGTGCTCGATGCCATCCTGAACCGGGGCGCACGTTTTTCGTCGGTGGAAATGTACCTGGTCAGTGAGTGTGTGGAGCATATCCTGGCCAGTGGGCTGGCCTGCGATGTGCTGCGTATACCGGGCGAACCGCCCCGCCGCTGGTTTGACCGGGATGTTCTGCGGGAGGTGGTCCGGGAAGCACGGAGCGAAATTCGCAGCATGGCGGATGCCCTGGCAAAAATCAGGGGCTGATGATGGCGGGGAAATCCCCTGAGGGATCCCCAGAAAATTTAGTAAACCATTATCATATTGGTATACCGTTGCTGTAGAACTTTCAGCCCTGCGTCAAGTGACAGTGTGTTTAGTATGAGTGGAGAATGTCGAATCACATT
>NZ_PTSN01000043.1:0-14807 GCF_002965865.1 Escherichia sp. MOD1-EC6098 | reverse complement strand
ATTTAGCAGTAAGCCGGTCATAAAACTGGTGGTTGTAAAAGAATTCGGTGGAGCGGTAGTTCAGTCGGTTAGAATACCTGCCTGTCACGCAGGGGGTCGCGGGTTCGAGTCCCGTCCGTTCCGCCACTTATTAAGAAGCCTCGAGTTAACGCTCGAGGTTTTTTTTCGTCTGCAATTTCATTATTGCCAGAATCGCAAAAATCCTCTGCATTTTACGCTCTTTTTCCGCAACAATCTGAAGTCCATAATCATCTCAGTTAACGAACATATCATTAAAAGAGGCATATTATGGCTATCCCTGCATTTGGTTTAGGTACTTTCCGTCTGAAGGATGACGTTGTTATTGCATCAGTAAAAACCGCGCTGGAACTTGGCTATCGCGCAATTGATACCGCACAAATCTATGATAACGAAGCTGCTGTAGGTCAGGCGATTGCAGAAAGCGGCATACCACGTAATGAACTCTATATCACCACTAAAATCTGGATTGAAAATCTCAGCAAAGACAAACTGATCCCGAGTTTGAAGGATAGTCTGCAAAAATTACGTACCGATTATGTCGATCTGACACTGATCCATTGGCCGTCACCAAATGATGCGGTATCAGTAGAAGAGTTTATGCAGGCGCTGCTGGAAGCGAAAAAACAAGGGCTGACGCGTGAGATCGGTATTTCCAACTTCACCATCCCGTTGATGGAAAAAGCGATTACTGCTGTTGGCGCTGGAAACATCGCCACCAACCAGATTGAGCTCTCTCCTTATCTGCAAAACCATAAAGTGGTCGATTGGGCTAAACAGCACGACATTCATATTACCTCCTACATGACGCTGGCTTATGGGAAGGCATTGAAAGATGAGGTTATTGCTCGTATCGCCGCGAAATACAATGCGACTCCGGCACAAGTGATTCTGGCATGGGCGATGGGGGAAGGTTACTCGGTTATTCCTTCTTCTACTAAACGCGAAAATCTGGAGAGTAACCTGCAGGCAGTAAATTTACAGCTTGATGCCGAAGACAAAAAAGCGATCGCCACGCTGGATTGCAACGACCGCCTCGTAAGTCCGGAAGGTCTGGCTCCTGAATGGGATTAAACTTCTCTGACAGCTCCTCCGGGAGCTGTTTTTATATGCTCACTAAGGAAATCGATAAAGGCTCGTATACGGGTGCTCACTGCACGGTCGCTGTAATAAACGGCGCTGAAAGGCATTTCCACTGGCAGTACTCTATCTGCCATTAACTCTACCAGTTCACCACGTGCAATTTCTTTGTCGATCATATAGTCAGACAAACACGCGATCCCGTTGCCACTCAGGCAAAGCTGTTTCAGCGTTTCCCCGCTATTGGATGACAAACCGTACTTCACCTCATGTAATTGCCCATCGCTACAGGCTATCGGCCAGGTATTGAGGGAGGCTGGTTCAGTGAATCCCAGGCAAACATGCTGCTTTAAATCGTCGATAGTTTCTGGCTTCCCGTGGCGGGCAATATAATCGGGGGAGGCGATAATTTTTCGATAGCTGTTAAACAACGGTCTGGCTCGGAGGCTGGAATCCGTTAATGCGCCGGCGCGAATCGCAACATCCACTTTTCTTTCGATCAAATTAATAATGGTTTCGGAGGAGACTAGCGATAAAGTAACTTCCGGATAGCGTTCACGAAATGGTTTAATCAACGGCATCAGAAAGTGCAATATCACGGGGGTCGCGGCATCGATTCGTAACAGTCCGCGTGGCGTATTATGTGTCTCCATGATTTCTGATTCTGCTGCGGCCATTTCCTGCAAAATCGACTGCACACGCCGAAAATAACGTTCCCCTTCCTCCGTCAGGCTAAGTTGCCGCGTGGTGCGATTAAGCAGGCTAACGCCAAGTTTCATCTCCAGCTTTTTCACCGCCCGGCTTACCGCAGAGTTCGCTTGTCCTAATTGTTCTGCCGCCCGGCTAAAACTTCCGCTTTCGACTACCGAAACAAAAATGGCGAGTTCTTCCGACGTGGCTTTCATTTTTGCTCCTGTTGCAAAATATAAAAGAGATTTTGAATTTATTTGTTATTAAACCATTCGGACAGGTGATAAGTCATCCGATTTAATGATCATCAATGATGAGCCAAATTCTGTCCGATGTAAGCACTTGCTTACATAACAATATACAATTGCTCGTTGAAAGAGTGAGCTAAAATCCCTATAACAGTAGAACCCTCCCGAGTGCGGAAGGGTTGACGTAATAGAGGTTTCAAAGTCAAAAGTGCGAAAAAACACCTATGCCATGCGCTATGTTGCCGGACAACCTGCGGAAAGGATCTTACCGCCAGGGTCTTTTGCGAGCATCGGCCAGGCATTACCCCCCGGAGAGCCGTTAAGTACCGAAGAGCGTATTCGGATCCTGGTGTGGAACATTTACAAACAGCAACGTGCTGAATGGTTGTCGGTACTGAAAAATTACGGCAAAGATGCGCATCTGGTGTTATTGCAGGAAGCGCAAACAACACCAGAGTTAGTGCAGTTTGCGACCGCTAACTATCTCGCCGCTGATCAGGTGCCTGCTTTCGTACTGCCACAACATCCTTCCGGTGTTATGACGCTTTCGGCGGCGCATCCTGTTTATTGCTGCCCGTTACGCGAACGAGAACCTATTTTGCGTCTGGCAAAGTCGGCGCTGGTGACGGTCTACCCATTGCCAGATACGCGTTTATTGATGGTGGTGAATATTCACGCCGTTAACTTCAGCCTGGGCGTGGATGTCTATAGTAAGCAGTTACTTCCTATTGGCGATCAGATAGCCCACCACAGCGGCCCGGTCATTATGGCGGGAGATTTCAATGCCTGGAGCCGTAGAAGGATGAATGCCTTATACCGCTTTGCGCGGGAAATGTCGCTGCGTCAGGTGCGTTTTACTGATGATCAACGCCGTCGGGCGTTTGGTCGTCCGCTCGACTTTGTTTTCTACCGTGGGCTGAATGTTAGTGAAGCTTCCGTACTGGTTACGCGCGCTTCCGATCACAATCCGCTACTCGTTGAATTCGGTCCCGGCAAGCCTGATAAATAAGGTATGTCAGGTCTGCCACAGGGCAGACCAATGTTTGGCGCTGCCCTTTAATACTCAAACAACTAAAGGACAGCGCAATGACAACACAATCCCACCATGACCATGTAGAAAAGCAGTTTAGCTCGCAGGCCAGTGAGTATTTAACCAGTACCGTGCATGCATCCGGGCGAGACTTGCAGCGTCTGGCTGCGCGTCTGGCCGGATATCCTGAAGCTTGCGTGCTTGATATGGGCTGTGGAGCAGGACATGCCAGCTTTGTCGCGGCGCAAAATGTGCAGGCGGTGGTGGCGTATGATTTATCTTCACAAATGCTGGATGTTGTTACACAAGCGGCCAATGCACGGCAACTGACAAATATCACTACTCGCAAGGGATATGCTGAATGCCTGCCATTTGCCGATCGCTCTTTTGATATTGTTATCAGTCGTTATTCTGCCCATCACTGGCATGATGTCGGTGCGGCACTGCGTGAAGTGAATCGGGTACTGAAGCCCGGTGGTCTGTTGATTGTGATGGATGTGATGTCACCGGGTCATTCGGTGCGCGATATTTGGTTACAGACGGTAGAAGCGTTACGTGATACTTCTCACGTGCGCAACTACTCCAGTGGCGAATGGTTGGCGTTAGTCAATGAAGCCAGTCTGGTTGTTGATAACTTGATCACCGATAAATTGCCGCTGGAATTTTCTTCGTGGGTCGCGAGAATGCGCACGCCAGAAGTATTAGCAGACGCTATTCGTGTTTACCAACAGAGCGCATCTACAGAGGTGAAAACGTATTTTGCCTTGCAGAATGATGGCTCTTTCACCAGTGATACTATTATGATTGAAGCTCATAAAGCGGCATAAATAAAAAAGGCACCGGGGGAATCGGTGCCTTTCTGTTATCTGGTTTGTCAGGAATCTGGCATGTTGTTGTTTTTTACAAACAACGTCAGCTTATCGCCTGGTTGCAGATTCGCAGTGTCGCTGTTCCAGCGCATCACATCTTTGATGTTCACGCCGTGACGCTTAGCAATGCTTGAAAGCGAATCGCCTTTGCGCACACGATACGTAATGCTATCGCTGTTGTTTGCCAGCCGCTGTGCGCTATTACCCGCGCCGATCGTCAGACTTTGGCCGGGTTTCAGCTTAGAACCGCGCAGATTGTTCCACTGCTGCAAATTCTTTGTGCTTACGCCGAGACGTGAAGCGATGCTTGAAAGCGTGTCGCCAGAGCGTACGGTGTAAACACGGCTGTTAAGTGGCGTATTGTCGGCAACCAGAGTTGATTGTACGGCAGCAATTTCGCCTGAAGCCAGAGATTCACGCAGTTGATCTGCATGTTTCTTTGGCACCATCACGTATTGCGGACCACTTGCGCCCAGCGTGGAACCTTTTACGCCAGCGTTGAATGTCTTCAGCTTGCTGACAGAAATTCCCGCCATATCTGCAACCTTCGCCATTTCAACTGGGCTACTCAGGTGTACACGCGCCAGAGCACGGCTTTCATCGGTCGTCGGTAGACGTACGCCATAACGCTTGCTGTTCTTGAGAATATCACTCAATGCCAGCATTTTAGGCACGTACTGCTTCGTTTCCTGTGGCAACGGTAACGACCAGAAGTCCGTGGATTTACCACGCGCTTTGTTCGTTTTTATTGCCTTCATGACTCGACCTTCGCCGCTGTTATAAGCCGCTACGGTCAGAAGCCAGTCGCCGTCAAACATTTTGTTCAGACGCTGCATCATGTTCAGTGCAGCCGTTGTTGAAGCAACAACATCGCGACGCGCATCATAATTGCGGGTCTGTTTCAAACCATAATTGCGCCCCGTGCTCGGAATGATCTGCCAGATGCCTGCGGCATTGGCGCCAGACGTTGCGTGAGGATCAAAAGCGCTCTCCACTATGGGTAGTAGTACCAGTTCCATAGGCATGTTACGTTTTTTAACTTGCCCGGCAATCCAGTACATATACGGCTCTGCCCGTAAAGTTACATCGTGGAGATAGCTCTTATTGCGTAAATATTTCTGTTTCTGTTCGCGAATCCGGTCATTTTCCGGAATTCCCATCTTTAGCTCGTCGCCTATGAAAGCCCACAAGTCACCATCTGGCGCGATAGACGTCCCATCGTCCATCCATCGTGCCTGACTTGTAAACTTTGCTGCTTCCCCTTGACCAGCTGCAGAAAGGCTCTGTGCGTGCTGTTGAACGTTACCGGTACTCTGGCAACCTACGAGCAGGACAGAGGCGAGTAATATCGCTTTTGCCTTCATGTGTGTGTCAATAGTTGCTTAAAAGACGACCGATCATAACGGCGAACGAAGCCAATGACAAGAAAGTTTTATCAGAACCTATCTTTCTTTGACCTTAACCATGCAAAACGCTCTTCAGGTTGTTGCAATAATGTTTCTTTATTAATTACATTAATTAAATCAATATCTTCTGTTCTCAAAAAAACATTAATTTGTCGCTCATTTTTCAGAATTACGGGGAGTGTTATTTGATTTTTTGCCCGTAACTCCTTAACTTTACGATAATAATCATTTATGGACAAATCGTGCGGAAGAATACTCAAGGCAAACTTCATATTTGATAAAGTATATTCATGAGCACAACACACCAATGTATCATCAGGAAGTTCACTTAGTTTCTTAAGTGATTGATACATCTGTGGTGGAGTACCTTCAAATATCCTCCCGCATCCTCCAGAAAACAAAGTATCGCCGCAAAATAGATAAGGATTGCTGAAGTAACAGATATGTCCTAAAGTGTGACCTGGTGTAGCAATTACACTAAATTCATGTCCTAAAACGAAGGCAGTATCGCCATCTTTGACTACCTGCGTTGTTCCCTTATCTTGTGTCTCTTCGGGTCCATACACCACAATTTGCGGATACTTTTCTACCAGTTCTTTTACACCGCCAACGTGATCGTGGTGATGGTGAGTGAGGAAAATCGCTACTGGTTGCCAGTTGTTATCTGAAATCGCCTTTAATACAGGTTCTGCCTCTCCCGGATCGACAATCAGGCAACGACCTGCTTCATCAGATAAAACCCAGATGTAATTGTCATCAAAGGCGGAAATACTGTTAAGATTCATAGATTACCTCTCAGTGCGAAACGGAAGGTTGTGATGAAACCGGCAAGGAACCCTCAAACTGTCGTGGCTCCTGATTGCTGGGGCGATTTGCCCTGGGGAGAGCTTTATCGCAAGGCGCTGGAGCGTCAGCTCAACCCATGGTTCGCTAAAATGTATGGTTTTCATCTGCTTAAGATTGGCAATTTAAGCGCAGAAATCAATTGCGAAGCGTGCGCGGTTTCTCATCAAGTGAATGTTTCTGCACAAGGAACGCCCGTACAAGTGCAGGCGGATCCGCTTCATCTTCCTTTTGCCGATAAATCCGTCGATGTTTGTCTACTGGCGCATACGTTGCCGTGGTGCACTGACCCGCATCGTTTATTACGCGAAGCCGATAGGGTATTGATTGATGATGGTTGGCTGGTTATTACTGGCTTCAATCCCATCAGTTTAATGGGATTACGTAAACTTGTGCCGGTATTGCGAAAAACATCGCCCTATAATAGCCGGATGTTTACCCTGATGCGGCAACTGGACTGGCTTTCTTTGTTGAATTTTGAAGTAGTGCATGCCAGCCGTTTCCATGTTCTCCCGTGGAACAAATATGGTGGAAAACTATTGAGCACGCATATTCCTGCGCTTGGTTGCTTACAACTTATTGTTGCCCGGAAACGGACTATTCCTCTAACGCTCAACCCGATGAAACAGAGCAAAAACAAACCGCGAATTCGCCAGGCGGTTGGTGCCACCCGGCAATTTCGTAAGCCGCAGGCTTAAACTTCGGCTTGATAGCCCGTATCTTCCAGCGTGGGATTCATCGCTGCTGCGCGAGCCAGTTCATCGCAACGTTCGTTTTCCGGATGCCCGGCATGGCCTTTAACCCATTCCCATTTGATTTGATGCTGACCCAACGCGGCATCGAGACGTTGCCAGAGATCGACATTTTTTACCGGTTTTTTGTCTGCGGTTTTCCAGCCCCGTTTTTTCCAGTTATGGATCCACTGGGTGATCCCCTGGCGGACATACTGGCTGTCGGTACTCAAAATGACTTCGCAATGTTCTTTTAACGCTTCCAGCGCGACAATAGCAGCCATCAACTCCATACGGTTGTTGGTGGTGCGGGTGTAGCCTGCGCTAAAGGTTTTTTCGCGTCCGCGATAGCGTAAAATAGCGCCATAACCACCCGGCCCGGGATTACCCAGACACGAACCATCGGTGAAAATTTCTACCTGTTTAAGCATCTCTGGTAGACTTCCTGTAATTGAATCGAACTGTAAAAAGACAAGTCTGACATAAATGACCGCTATGAGCACTGCAATTACACGCCAGATCGTTCTCGATACCGAAACCACCGGTATGAACCAGATTGGCGCGCACTATGAAGGCCACAAGATTATTGAGATTGGTGCCGTTGAAGTGGTGAACCGTCGTCTGACGGGCAATAACTTCCACGTTTATCTGAAGCCCGATCGGCTGGTAGACCCGGAAGCCTTTGGCGTACACGGTATTGCCGATGAATTTTTGCTTGATAAGCCCACGTTTGCCGACGTAGCTGATGAGTTTATGGACTATATCCGCGGCGCGGAGCTGGTGATCCATAACGCAGCGTTCGATATCGGCTTTATGGACTACGAGTTTTCGCTGCTCAAGCGCGATATTCCAAAGACCAATACCTTCTGTAAGGTAACCGATAGCCTTGCGGTAGCGAGGAAAATGTTTCCTGGCAAGCGCAACAGCCTCGATGCGTTATGCGCTCGCTATGAAATAGATAACAGTAAGCGTACGCTGCACGGGGCATTACTCGATGCTCAGATCCTGGCGGAAGTTTATCTGGCGATGACCGGTGGTCAAACGTCGATGGCTTTTGCGATGGAAGGAGAGACACAGCAGCAACAAGGCGAAGCGACAATTCAGCGTATTGTGCGCCAGGCAAGTAAGTTACGCGTTGTTTTTGCGACAGATGAAGAGCTTGCAGCGCATGAAGCCCGTCTTGATCTGGTGCAGAAGAAGGGCGGAAGCTGCCTCTGGCGGGCATAATTATCCGTTGAAGGCGCTAAAAATAGCACGTTGGGCGATTTTTGCAGCAAACGATTCAAAAGATGAGAAAAACCGTTGACGAAGAACGAGGCAGTCCGTAATATTCGCCTCGTTCCCAACGGAACACAACGCGGAGCGGTAGTTCAGTCGGTTAGAATACCTGCCTGTCACGCAGGGGGTCGCGGGTTCGAGTCCCGTCCGTTCCGCCAGTATTCAGAAAGCCCGAATCAGTAATGATTCGGGCTTTCGTCGTTTTGGACGCTGAGGGAATTTGTTGCCCCAGAATTAAAACGGATATGATTTAAAAAATGGCCACATAATATAATGGCCAGCCGTTATACATTCCGTCCATTTCTGTTATTCCAGCGCATCCCATTTCTCCAGCAGTTCTGCTGGAATTTCATTTATTACCTCCGAGAAGCGTTTTCCAATCAGCCGTTCCGCCTGGCGCAGCAAGGGAATAGTCGGGCTGCTCGGTTCGCTGTGCTCAAACCATCGACGTATAACTCGTAAACGTTCCAGCGCGTCGTTCCGGTCACGGATCTGCCGGGGTTCTGCGCCGGGCAGCGGAGATATTCCCACCGCAGTATGTACCGGTGGCACAACGTGCTCTGCCTGTATCTGTTCAGTATGATCGATGGCGGCGTTCTCCGGCTGTTCAGCCTGCGGTTGCGGCGGGATCTCCGGCGTGGTGCTCTGCACCGCTCCTGGCAATAGGGCCAGCAATTGTGTAAGACGCGAAAAGTCCGGGGCATGATCATTCAGCGTTGCACGCGCATGACATTGCAGGCGCTCTGTGGTTTCCGAGGCCTGGCGAAAGGCATCCAGCGGCAGTGCGCCTTGAGCTTCCAGATCGGCCAGTTGCTGGCGTACTGATTCTGGTGCCAGCGCATCCGTCGGGCGTGATGCAGACAGCGAACGCTCCACATCCCGTACCTGAAGGCGCATAGCAGCATTGTTTGACAGCATAATGCCACGAATATCCGCCATTACTCCTTCGTGGTCCAGCAGCGCCGACAGCGCGTTACTGCGTGCTACTGTAGCATCTTCGGCGGTGATATCTTCAGTCGCGAGCAGTTGTGGATGGATGGTGTCCGGGTACGTGGCGCACAGCATTTCCAGTAAGGTAAATGCCTCCGCCAGCCCTCTGGCACCGGCCTGCTGGATACGGCAGCGCAGCAGGACAACCAGAATACGGATATCTTTACTGCGCGTCAGCAGGCGGCGGGCATCCCGCTCAAGCTCCGCCCAGTTAATGGTTTCCGGCGTACTGACAAAATCGCCGTATTGCGCTTCTTCACGCGGCGTTGCGCGGGTGAACAGCAGCAGGTATTCAGGATCGTACTCCAGATCCGGGCCACATGGGCATTCAGCCGAAACAGGGTCAGCCAGAGATGTTTCCATTAAATTATCCTCAGTACGCCAGATAGTGTTCAGGTTCGAAAATCATGCCCGTCACCGGGTTATCATGCATGGCCTTTCCAGCCCAGGCAGTCCAGCCAAGCTGGTATGGGCCGCCTGTAACAACCGGAGGTGCAGTGTGTGGTTTAAGCTGTAGCTCAATTTCCCAGCAGTATTCAAAACCGGTGAAGGCGCGAACCAGTTCCGTCAGCACCGGCAAATTATTGCCGCCAGGCAGAAAACGTTGGTAATCCTCTAGTGTCAGCGGACCAATGACCAGCCGAAACTTATACTGCATGTCCGGTACGGCCTGTCCTATGAGTGCGCCGTTGCCAATAACGGAAGAGGGGGCAGGAATGCCCAGTCGGGTGATCTCGTCATTTGCTACGGCTATCCAGTGCAAAACGTACTCCTGTACCCGGAATGGCACGCCGAAATAGTGCGCCAGCGTGGCTGCCAGTCCGTCCGGATTGCGGGATTCACGCACCAGATGAGCCGATGCCGCAAGGCGAACGTGATCCGGCAACGGGCTGTCGGCGCATTCCCGCAAATCCTGTCCGCTGAGACTGGCGATATAAAAGGCAAAGCGGTCATGTTGCGGATTATCCAGACCGCCCCCGGCGGACTGAGCGCTGCGCCATGCCTGGTAAAATTGCGTCAGCCAGCGGTGATGAAAAAGATCGGAAAAACGAGTTAGTGTCGGATCGCGGCGGCTTTCGGTCCGGTTATGTGCCAGTTCTGTGTAGTGCAGCGGTAGCGGGCCGTTCGGCCCCCACAGCCCGAGGCTGTAAAGGCTGATGTTCAGTCGTCCTTCCTGCCAGCTCACACTGGCGATTTCCCTTGGTGCAAAGGTCAGCGCAGGTGTTTGTCCCAGGCGAAATTTTTCCATCCTCGGTTGCCATGTGCCGCCAGCCGGGACGGTGCACAACTGCACATCAACGCGACGCATCAGGTTCAGAAAACCGTAACGCCAGGGAGTTTCCTGCGCCTGCGTGAAATTGCCGCTCATATGCTTCCCCGCTGTCCAGCCCTGACCGGCCAGGTCATAATTCTGCCGCGCTGCATGCTGTGTAGCGTCATTTGCGAGAAGGTGTTAATGGAAACATGACGGGCGATATAATGCTCCAGCACCAGACCGAACAGATATGGACTGATACCCGAGAAGCCTTCTTCATCCACGGTCAGTTCACAACTGACGCCTCGACCATAGACCAGCAAACCGGAACCTGGCAGACGACGTGTGACCGGTGTCGTTTTGCAGCCAACCAGACTACGCACCTGACGCGACAGCGGACTGTCATGCGCCGGAATAAACAGGCTCAGCAGATCGCGCAACGCCTGGCCGCCGGTGCGGTGATCCAGATCGGCCAGTGGCAGATAATTAAAAGATAACTGGCGGATCAACCGCCAGGCCATTTCACGTTCAGCCAGCGGGGGCTGCGGCGGTCGCGGTGGACGGATAAGCCCGACGCCCGCCACCGGGATTGCCGCATCCACGGTCAGGTCGTTCCGGCCATTGCGTGTAATAAGACAGGGGAGATCGCGGTTGGTTATCATGGCCGTGATGGTGATATGGCGCAGATTTTCCGGGTACGGCGCTTCATACTGATCAACCAGTGACAGGAACACTTCCGAACCCGTATAGGGGGTTCGGGTGCCGTAGCGGCGGGCGTTTTCTGATAAGCGGCGCGGTTCCCGGCGCAGGGAAAAATAACGCCCGTGGTTGCCTTCATCGTTATTGCGCGTGTGGTAGAGCGGGCGAAAGGCTATCTTCCGTGTGGTGTCAGTTTCCAGCCCTTCCACTTCCTGAACCGAGAACACCTCATAATCCAGTGGATGGGTTCTGTCTACTACCAGATGCTGCTCCGTCGTGCTGTGCGTGACGTCGATCCGGGCGGTGACTCGGGGGAACAGGTTGACAACCGGGGTACAGAATAGACTGAGCTGTGTGGCATCCGTCTGGTGGGTAAGCCAGTCCGGCGGCAGGCGGTTCAGCAAAATGACGATTTCCGCCACGCCGCCGTGAATTTTCTGTAGCCCGGCAGACAGTCCCGTTGGTGTGAAAAAATAAAATCGCTCCGGGCAGGCGAAATATTCATGCAACAGGTTATGGCCGTGGAATACGTTCCACGCCAGCGGCAGTAGTCCCTGATCCGGCTCCAGACCCTCATACATGACGGGCTGTTTCAGGTTCACATCCAACATGCCGTCAAAATGGCCCGGAACGCCAACCAGTGTGGCGATAGCGCTGGTATGCAGCAGTTCGAACAGGTGTGAGGCCGTGCGTTCCTCGCCGCAGAGATAAAGCGGCAGCCTGTCCAGCCCGGCAAGCTGGCTGAAAGTCAGTTCACCGAAGGTGCGCAAGGTAATACGCAGCGCGCCAGCAACGTGAATGTTAGCAGGCAGGTAGCGGTGCAGGGCGGGCATATCTGGCGGTGCGGCGGTCAGATGTGCTTCTTCGATGGCAAGTGGCCACAGTGTCACATCCTGGCTGCTGCGAAACTGACAGGCGGTGCTTTCACCTTCCGGGATGGCGGAAAAAAAGGCAGTGCTGCGCGGTACGGTGAACCCCTTTGCCAGATCACCTTCTTCCGGGTCGGGATGGAGTTGCGCCACACTCATTGAGGGCGTGGGGGTAACGTAATTAGGGCTGACGACCTCCAACAGACGCTGGGTGAATCGGGGGAATTCAGCATCAATTTTAAGCTGCGTGCGGGCGGTCAGGAAGCTGAAGGCCTCGACCATCCTTTCTACATACGGATCGGCAATATCCGTTCCATGCATACCCAGCCGGGCGGCGACTTTAGGATGACGGGCGGCAAATTCGGCTCCCGTTTCCCGCAGATAGCTCAGTTCGCGGTTGTAGTATTCCAGTAGCCGTGGATCCATCGGTCACCTTCTGTATTAAAAAAATGTAATGTGGCTCTGTTCCATATCCAGCACGCTGCGTACCCGAAATGCTGTAGGGTACGGCTGCGTGAGGATTTCGCCGCGAATTTCAAACTGTAATGTGTTATGACCGCTCTGGCGGCGCTCATCCTGGAGCGGGATGATTTGCAGAGTGGATGCTTTCAGGCGGGGTTCAAACCGAATGATGGTACGTAAAATGGCCCTGCGGATATCGTCCCATTTGTGTTCATACAGAAAGCTGCCAGCCAGCGGCGGCAGACCGTAGTTCAGTACGGAAGCCGCAGCCTGCGGGTAACGCGCGGCATCAATATTATCTTCATGACTGACCGTGTTGAGCAAAAATGACAAATCCCTACGGATGATCTCCCTGAGCTGTACCGGACTGACGCTGATATCGTGGTCGCGCTTCTGCTGTGGAGCATCGTCACACAGTCGATCAAACAATGTAGGCATCAGGTGGTTGCTATGGCGCAGGCGAAAGTCGCTCATGCGTCACTACCTTCGGGCGCATTAAAGGTACAGGCGGTCATATCCAGCAGGCTAATATCGCCGTGACTGGTGAGCCACATTTTTTGTCCCAGTGCCGTAACCAGGGTATCTCCTGGCCCGTCCTGCCAGACGGTTTCCCGGCAAAGGCGTAAGGTGTCAGAAGCACTTTCAGAACCGCTGTAGCGGGAAAACAGCCAGGCGCTGTGCGTGTCACCGTTATGCAGGGTGATGTTGACGGGTTTCCAGAGCAAATCGGTCAGATGCACGGGCCGTGGCGATTTCAGCGAACGAATTTGTGAAAATGGCAGCCAGATATATACACCGCCCGCGATCAGTTCGAGTACCGGGCCGGTACGGGAATCACTGTCACTAATCCAGTCAAATTTACCGCCATTCCACTGCCCGGTAGTGTCTGTGATGGCCTCAAGTGCGCGGTTGCGGTGGACATCAGCTTCCTGCGCTTCACCACGGGTGTTACCGGTGAGGGCGGCCAGCAAATTCTCCATCCACGCGGGCGGGGAGAGAATAAAACCGGGACGCTGTTCCCCCTGAAAGCAGGTGTGGCGGTATATCTCACAGCGGATCAGCTCCCCAAATATCTGAGCCTCTCGGGTATAATTAGCGTCTATTCGGGCGCAAAGCTGAATTTGTTGTAGCGCCCGCGACCAACAGCCTGTCACGCACAATAACTGAAACAGATTGTGCCGATGTGAAGCCAACGTCGGCTGCTTCTTTACCTGTTGCTCCGCTATCTGAATTCCTTCCGCTACAGAATAATCCCGCAACAGCGCCGACAACATCGCCGGTAGCACGTTATTATTTGTCATGATAAATATCTCCGTGTTGTACCGGGGTGACCCGGTAATGACTGTCAATGCCGATGATGCGGTGCTCACGTTGTGTCAGGTCGGGTAGAATGGCGTTATGTATCGTTTCCTGTGCATATTCCGGGGAAAGCAGATGCAGGATATCGGGGAGAATCGTTTCGACAGGCCAGGTGGTTTCTTCTTCGCCGGTGGTATCCAGCACATCGAGAATCGCGTCAATACTTAGCCCACCAGTGACTATATCCTGCAATGTATCAGTTTCAGAGGTCAGGCTGCATAAGGAGGTCAGATCCTGTGTGACTGCCTCTTCGTACAGGGGAAAAGGATCAACATGGTGATGAATATCCTGTTCGGGGGACGACAACGCCTGGCGGTATTCTTGATAAAGAAGGGGGAGTGGGTTATCTGTTTCTGGGGCAACTTCTGTGGTGACTGCGCCGTGGATCGGAATGATATCGAACGGGTTTTGCGGTTGTGTTTGCTGTTGTCGAAACCAGTCGAGATCGAGATACTCAATCATTGTTTTTGGTGAAGCGGTAATCTGCGCTGTCGTCTTTTCCACGTGTAAAGCCGTGGATGGTAGGTTACCGCGCACAAGACACCATGAAGATAATCCCCATTCAATCAAGTCTCCTTCGTTCAGGCGCATACGGTGATGCGGCTCGACAATCTGATCATTTACCGTGCAACAATATTCATCAGACTGATTAATTATCCACCATGCCTCTTCGTGGCGGGTCAGACTGAGGGCAATCTTTACATCATCATTTGCCTCAAAAACAGGGATCCAGGGAGTGGTAACGGTGAAGATAATTTGGGTTCCTGCAGTCGCATAAATTGTGTTATCGGAGATCCCATGCGCCTGTATTTTTTGTAGTCCCCAGGTAATATTTTGTTTCATTGCATATCACTGTGTAGAGTGTTTTTTTCAACAGAATAATTAATTAAAATTTTTAGATAAGCAATACTGATCAATTTGCTTTATCAATATTAGTCTTCGCGGAAATATATAGTGGTGATTTTTAGTGTAATATATTC
>NZ_PTSN01000042.1:0-15047 GCF_002965865.1 Escherichia sp. MOD1-EC6098 | reverse complement strand
ATGAAATGTCGTAATTATATACATCTTATCGAAAGTGATTTTCTGCATAATCATTATTATGTTTATATTAATCATGGGCAGGATTGCATATAAATCAGTCACTATGCTGAGTCTGCAACCTTCCTGCGTAAAGTCAAACTGTCAGGGGGACGGTGACGCCCCGGGCCGGAATTCACGTGGTACATCTTCTCCCTTTCAGTTCCCTTTCTCTGTGTTCTCCGATCCTATTCATCCTGGCATTACCCCAATTCTCCCAAAAACCGTAAAACAGTCCTCAGCCCGCGTCATCACTGGCTCCTGAGTGGTTCGGCGCTGAAAAAGGATCCTTTACGCATTTGGTTTTACCCGCAATAATGCGGGATAAGACAACAAAAGGATCCTTGCGATGCGATTTATTGTCATGGCAGGATCGGCCTGTCAGGTGCAAAATACCTGTATCCATAAACAGTGCGTGCGCTACGTGAAAAATAACTGATGAACAACGTCATTCCCCTGCAGAATTCACCAGAACGTGTTTCCCTGTTACCCATTGCGCCGGGGGTGGATTTTGCAACAGCGCTCTCTCTGAGAAGAATGGCCACTTCCACGGGGGCCACACCGGCCTACCTGCTGGCCCCGGAAGTGAGTGCCCTTCTTTTCTATATGCCGGATCAGCGTCACCATATGCTGTTCGCCACCCTCTGGAATACCGGAATGCGTATTGGCGAAGCCCGGATGCTGACGCCGGAATCATTTGACCTGGATGGTGTAAGACCGTTTGTGCGGATCCTGTCCGAAAAAGTGCGTGCGCGACGCGGACGCCCGCCAAAAGATGAAGTCCGCCTGGTTCCGCTGACAGATATAAGCTATGTCAGGCAGATGGAAAGCTGGATGATCACCACCCGGCCCCGCCGTCGTGAACCATTATGGGCCGTGACCGACGAAACCATGCGCAACTGGCTGAAGCAGGCTGTCAGACGGGCCGAAGCAGACGGGGTACACTTTTCGATTCCGGTCACACCACACACCTTCCGGCACAGCTATATCATGCACATGCTTTATCACCGCCAGCCCCGGAAAGTCATTCAGGCACTGGCTGGTCACAGGGATCCACGTTCTATGGAGGTTTATACCAGAGTTTTTGCGCTGGATATGGCTGCCACGCTGGCAGTGCCTTTCACAGGTGACGGGCGCGATGCTGCAGAGATCCTGCGTACACTGCCTCCCCTGAAGTGACAGCATACGCTCTTCCTTATATAAGCGGAGGTAAGCAGAACAGGCATAACATAAGCTATAGCAGGTAGATAAACTGTAGTGAGTAAGCCGTGTTTTATGTAAGGAACAGGCAGATGGCAGCTCAGCCACAGACAGTACAGCAGGAAACTGAATATAAACTACAGTGAGCACATCACTCACTGCACCTGTTAATATAAACTGTAGTCAGTAAAGAGTCTCTCTTATCTGACTACAGTTTATGTTCAGCGGGATTTGAAGAGTTTTTCCAAGTCATCCAGCGTGATGCCCAGTTTTTCAAGCAGGGCAAGCTTCTCCGCCATCTCCGGACTGATTTTTTCCGCAGGTGAAGGTGGCAACTGATTTTCCTTACTCTCATCATTCGGCGCTTTTAACCGGGGACGCCGGTAGTGAATACAGAAGAATTTTGTCCGCCCCCGCTGGATCTCCGTGTAATCAAGATATCCAATCTCGCGCAACTGCTCCATTGCCCGTCTGACCGTCTGGTTCTGGGAAAATACAGGAGACTTCAGATTGAGGCGTGCACGCAGCCGCGCCAGCGATATCGGTGCCGGATCCCGGGGCAGGCTCTCTATAAAGGTGTAAAGTGCCTGGGCGGACTCCCGTCGCTTCAGGGCATTAATCGCCTTAAGCTGAAGAAGGACCTTTCTGTCAAACTGGTACAGTTCAAAAAGGCGGGGATCAGCCTGTAACTGAACAATATCCCGTTCAGTATCGTAGTAGGCTGACTGTACCAGATGGGTGATGTATTCCCGAGTGTGCTTCTCATCGGTGCGGGAAAAGGAGATCACGGTACCGGCAATGCGTTTCAGGGAAGGGCTGATGCGCTCACGCAGCCTGCGTGATGACTGGCTTGAGGGTATACCACACAGTTTTGCAAACTCGACAAAAGGCAGTTCAACTTTGTCACCAATCACGTTATGGCGGGCAAAGGAATGAATGATCCCCACCCAGGTCTTGAAATCGTTATCCATATCCAGCCGGGGGCCGGTGATCTCAACCTTATCGAATCCTTCTGCACGGGCCAGAGAAAGACGCGTCAGTTCTTCCGTGGCATCGGTGCGTGACAGTGTATTTTTTTTACTGTTCTTCAGTGACTTAAGGGTCGGTACAAAGACGCCCAGACGCATCAGCGCCACAGGTTGTACGGTGTTGTTATTGTTTGGTGTCAGTGTCACCAGCTCACCGGACGACTTATCCACCTCGCCGAACAGTTTTTTGATGTCTGAATTTTCGTTTTCCAGAAAGCCTCCTGCCTGTGGACAGTAAAAGAATAAACAGAAAATCGTGTGTCAGAACCCCGTCAACTGACTGAAGAAAAACCTGCAGTCTGTATTTAACAACTGAGTCTGGCGTACTGATCATAGTTTATGTCATTAACTTACTTCAGTATATGCATTACTGAATACAGCTTATCATGAACCTGTTACAGTTTATCCATAACATGCCACAGCTTATGTGAACGTGGTCCCGGCCCCTGAGTGACAAGGTTTGCAGCGATATGGGGATCTTTAATGGATCCTTTGTTGATCATTCATGGATCTGTTTACTGGATCGGGCCTCTGGATATGTGGATAAATCATTCCAGAAAAACAACATACACTACCGATTATGAAGGCTTCAGGGCGTACCTGCTCACTGTAACTACAGATATATTGCGCTTCCTCGCCGGTTCGCGGGCTTCGCCCGGTCACCGGTCTGCGGCGAGCACTGTTTTTTCTGAAGTCTGTCGTTACAGGTAATTTTTGACGGAATCTGCCGTACTTCCTGAGCGTACAGTCATATCCGAAATACACTTCATATGTTTTTTTCAACGCCAGAGGCGCATACAGACTGGCTCCATGAATATCCTGACAACTGGCATCACTTAATTTACCGACAGTCTTAAGACTAATCGTCAGAATCCTGATAATTGACGTTTCAGATCCGGAGAAGTGCAGACGTTGCAACCAGTCAGCTGTGCCTGTGTCGGAGCTGATATCCGCGATGAAGCAAACCGAAGAGCTGTAGCATCAGTAGGGCAAAACGAGCTACTGTAAAAAGCCGTTGGACCGACAAAATAAGTGAATATCGTATATGCCTTTGTTGCCGGAGGATGCAGAATAAACCCTGTCAGTTATTGACTCAGGATCTTACGTGCTCAACTGTATGCCATAATCTGTCGGTCGAAAGAGTGACAGGATCCTGATGACAGGCACTGCTGCGCAGACACCGGTCATGGATGTAACGGAAATACCAGCTGAACCGCAGGTCTTCCTGTCGGGGACACTGAGTACAGGGCTGGAGCTTGTGGATACGTATCTCTGGATCTTCAAACACTTTATGGAAGGAAAGGTGTTAACCAGATCCCTTGCCTGCCTGGTTTATATCAAGCCCTATAGCGACAGGACGGACAGTGTCACCTTCCAGTCAGTAGCTAAACGATCTAAGGTGTTCCTGGACAAACTGCAGGAGCCAACGTCTGAAATGATAAATAAGCGAGGGAATACCTGGTGCTGGAAGAGTTGAGATGACTGGCACATTGGTATAAATCTTGCCGTCATTCTGATCAGTTTGTAACATTCTGTAATGATCACCATTGGCTGGCGATTTTTCTGTTCAGTAATGTAATTAACCTTATCTGATGCGCTGGCCACTATTCCATCAGCTGTACTGATGGCAGGCTCCCTGTTGAGGTCTGCCGCGAGCTGCCCGCCGGACTCAACGGGCTCTGCCACAATCCGGTTATGATAGCCTGGAAACTGATCAAGGGTCAGGTCGATATAGTCCCTGTCAGGGGCGGCAATGACGTGGCCGTATCTGCCAGGACCATTATCCTACTGCATACCGACAATACAGGAGTACAGGTTGCTGCCGTCTTCCGTCAGATAATCAGTCAGCGTCTGGCTGGCAAGCTCGCTGCAACCGGCCGGGAAATCCTTCAGGTGATCATACCCGGCGGTGAGAGAAGCCTCACAGGAAGTCAGCTCCAGAGCATGTCGGAAGGCCTGCTGGCGGGTCCAGGTGTCCGCATTCACTTTTTCACCTTCCCGTCATGACGGGCCAGGGACTGAAGTTTACGGACGTCCTCCCGGGATCCTTTCAGCTCAGCTTTCGTATCCAGCAGCTGCGCCGCCAGCGGTCTTTTTCCCGGGAGCCGACTTTCCTGGCACATATTCTTTTCGCAGTTATCCCCAGAATCTGTGGATAACTGTTGCTCCTCTTTTGAGAGAGAAGGCTTTACTCACCGCCTGAATGCGGCAGATATGTCTGGACGATATATCTGCATACGCCGGTACTGCTTCGTCAGATTGCACGGCAGGTGAATTGCCGGGCTGGTACCATACCATATTTGCGCCGAACCCGTCCGGGGCGGTGCCGATAACAGATGTTAAATGATTGGTCGTTTTTACATCTGTAAAAGCAACAGGGCCCCATGATTATATCATGGGGCCCTGTTGCTCTGATTCTTCGCAATAGATTGCTCTGAATTAGATGCGCCTTCTCCATTAGACTAACAGTTCTATATTATTTTACCATCTTTAACTGTGTAAGAGTTTTCTGTTTTTTATTGGTGTTTATCTGTATTTTTTGTTTTCGGAACGTTTTTGTAAGAATTATCTTTTATCTTTGAGGTGATATCTTATTGTGGTTGTTGTAATAGTTTAGAGTCGTAATAAATATGATTGATCGCCACTTTAAATGAAGTTAATCTACTGGAGATGAAGTAACTTCATTAATGCGTCATAAAAATAAAAATTCCTGTTTTGGGAAATATGAATGTGTCTGTCCCCTCCTTCGGGAGGGTGTTTTTTATCTGGAAACTGGTTTCTGGTTCTGATTTTTCTTTTTGTATTATAGCGAGTTACGCATATTTACCAATCGATGTCTGGCAAACAGAGTATGGCGATGGTGTGATTTGTGTTTATTGGTAAAAAAAACACCCCCGTAGTGGGGGTGTTGAAACTTCAACCTATGTACTCATTATCCAGGGATGGATGAGTAGCGTGCGATATTGAATCATATTCAGCAGGAATAATAATATTCGCAAAAAAATGGATGTGCAAGGAAATTTTTTATATGCTTTTGTGTGTGGTGGTTAGGTAATCAAGAAGATAAATGATGAAGTGTGCCAGTTCAGGATCAATGTTTCCATGGGAAAGCCATTTATTAATAATATCAATTAAGTTCGAAAGCTCAGGGAAGATTTGTTCAATGTTTTCCTCTGTCTCCCGCACAGTCATATAGCGACGTCTCCTTGGGGATTGAAAACAAAAACAATAATACAACAAGTATGAAACAGAAGGTAGGTGGCAGGGGCGGAACAGGAAAACGCATGAGGGCGCTTCCTGGGGGAGATGCCTGGTATCTTTAGGGTTCAGTTTTGAGATCGGGAATTTTTGTACATTAAGTGCATTATTTAATCAATTGAAACGCGTAATGGATTGATTTTATCAGCAACTATCGCGTTTAAGTTGTCGATCATATTTGAGTTGTCTCATTAAGGTCGAATCCCCTGAAAGCGGCGTATAACGTAGGACTTCCCCTCTATAGCAATAGGTAAGGCTGTTCAAAAAAGGCTTACCGTACAATAATTCGCTATATCCAGACGGCCCCCCTTGTCATACAAGCTCGTAAGCGGCCCTGACGGCCTGTCAATGCGGTACTGCCCTGTCGGGACTGCTCTACCCACATAAGTTTCTACATAGCTTGAAGCTGGATGGGGAGGAATTACGGCTTTAGCCGTAATACTTTCTTCGTCCTCGCAGCGCTGACAGTTTTCAGGGATCAAATTTAGGTCCGCCATACACTCCGTAAAGACTCTGTCAGTTCACAGGTATTACCTAGTGAAGACGTATCATAAAATGAAAACTGTAGCTGGGTAGTTGCTCCCCCTCACGGCATGCAGGGGCTGAGGGGGAAAATTTCCTTATCTTGTTGTTGCTATTTCTGGCTTAGTCAGTTTTGAATTTTGCTTCCTAAGCAATAATCCCCTCACCGCAACAATCGTTCTTCTACACTAATAAGATCCGAAAAAAGGTAGTTACGGATCTTCCTTTCCCTCCGCACAGCGCCATCTCCCGTCAGCACACCATGTCGTGCCGGATTCAGCTGCTCGTGACACTATATGTTGTGTCATCTCCCTGACCTGTGATGCGCCGCGCAGGGGCGGAAAACAGCGATATGATGATTTCCTCAGCGTGGTGCACTTCCGGAAAGTCGGATCTGACGGAAACGGCTCTCCGGTAATTTAACGGCGTGGTTATATGGATGCTTGTTATCATGGTGATGATGATAACGGCATGATGTTATCAGACGGCGTGACGGTAAGGGCAGTGATGATGGATGACGTTATCGCATGACCGTCCCTGCCCGGAAAAGAAAAAAGGAGTCACCCATGTTTTTTATTGAGAATGAAGGTCAGGCTGTCGCCAGAACGGATTACTGGCAGTCTGTACAGGCGCAGGCCGGATATGTCTACCTCAGCTGGAATGCCAGCGCAGCCAGGCTGCTTGTCCCGGATGCGGCAAAACATTTACTCAGGGAGATGCGGGGGGCTGAATACGTCATCATCAGTAAGGGAATGCTGCATGGCCGCGATGCGCTGGAACTGATATTTGAAGACGGCAGCGATGCGCCGTTCGTGATCCACATGCTGAGTGAGCAGTGCGATCGCCTGCTCCCCGAAAACAACCAGGGAGGGGGTTTTGTTGTCACCGTCTGGACGCGTGGCGGTAACCAGCTCCGTTATCCGGGAAAGTACCGGGTTGTGGAAAACCTGCCCGACGTTTCCCCGTGGAGTGAACACTGATATGCAGCACCTGCCAGCACCGATCCACCATGCCAGGGATGCCGCTCAGCTTCCTGTTGCCATCGATTATCCGGCAGCGCTGGCACTCCGCCAGATGTCGATGGTTCATGATGAACTGCCAAAATACCTGCTGGCCCCTGAAGTGAGCGCCCTGCTCCATTACGCCCCGGATCTGCGCCGCAAGATGCTGCTGGCCACACTGTGGAACACCGGTGCGCGCATTAATGAAGCACTGGCGCTGACGCGGGGGGATTTTTCGCTTGCGCCTCCGTATCCGTTTGTGCAGCTTGCGACCCTGAAACAACGGACCGAAAAAGCCGCCAGGACGGCAGGAAGAATGCCCGCCAGCCAGCAGACTCACCGGCTGGTTCCGCTCTCCGATACCTGGTACGTCAGCCAGCTGCAGACGATGGTGGCCACACTGAAAATCCCTATGGAACGGCATAATAAACGAACAGGCAGGACAGAGAAAGCGCGGATCTGGGAAGTGACGGACAGAAGTGTCAGGATCTGGATTGGGGAAGCGGTTGCCGCCGCTGATGCTGATGCTGATGCTGATGCTGATGCTGATGCTGATGCTGATGGTGTGACGTTCTCTGTCCCGGTCACGCCACATACGTTCCGCCATTCCTATGCGATGCACATGCTGTATGCCGGTATACCGCTGAAGGTCCTGCAGAGCCTGATGGGGCATAAGTCCATCAGCTCAACGGAGGTCTACACGAAGGTGTTTGCGCTGGATGTGGCTGCACGGCACCGGGTGCAGTTTTCGATACCTGAGTCCGATGCGGTGTCTATGCTCAAAAGAATTCCTTAAGCTCTGACTTTTTTAAATCCCTTTCGGATATCCCATGGGTATATTATCGGTATTTCATATTCTGTTGACATGCCGGACAGGTATAGAGTAAAAAATATCTGTTGAGTATTCCTTGGATATCTGAAAGATGTCTTTGGGGTTCTTTATGGGGATTACATGTGGATTCTGGAGATACACTATGCCTGTTATTGCTAATACGCATCCCAAAGGTGGTGTGGGTAAGACAACTTCATCCGTAAACATTGTTGGTGAAATGAAGTCTGATACAGTTGATCTGGATACTCATACCGGGCTTTCTATCATTCTGGGGCTGAGACCGGAAGGAAAAGAAATTTCCGTGAAAGTACCCAAAACAGTGGATGAGTTAATCGAAATAATGACTCCCTACAAGAACAGCGATAAGACGTTACTTATTGACTGTGGGGGATTTGACTCAGATCTTACCCGTACTGCGATTGCCTTTGCAGACTGCGTTATTGTCCCTTCAAAAGATTCCCTGACTGAGCGTATTGGTTTGATGCATTTTGATGGAGTACTGGACGAAATCAGCTCTATCATGGGGACCGATATAACTGCTCACCTGTATCTCTGTAAAGTTAATCCTAACAAGAAGAAATTCCCTAAGCTTGATGCAATCCTGCCATCGTTCAAACATCTGAAGCTGATGAAGAGCCGCATTTCTGCTCGTGCTGAGTTTGAGGATGTCATTGAGACTGGGATGGGAATCACTGAGTCTGTTCATGGGCGCTATTCGGCAGGAGGTAAGGAAGTTATTGCCCTGATCGAAGAAATCAATCATCTGATTGAAAATAACAAACAGTAGGGTGTATCTATTGGGTATCCATATAGTATCCTCTGGGATTTTAATGGATATCTTTTAAATATCTAACAAACATCCTGGGTTATCTCATGAGCAAAGCGAAATTTAGTGCACAGGCTGAAAAACTGAAAAACCTGGTGGATTCTGCCAGATTACAAACTTCTTCTTCTGCCGTAATAGCAACAGTCCCGTCTCAGCCAAATGAAGGTGCAAAGGAAGTTTCAGGTCGTCCCGTGGCTGCCAGGACGAAGGCTAAGAATCTTAAGGCCATACCGCTGTCGTATTTTGAAGCTCATGCGGAACTTAAAGCGACCAGTAAAACATCTCTGGATTTTAGCTCATATATTATTGAGGCTATAAGAGAGAAGCTTGAACGTGACGGTGCAATAGGTCAATAAACTATCGGATGCCTTAAGGGTATCTGATGTGTGTCTTTTAAATGCGTTATGGGGATTCTTCGCGTACCTAAAGAGTCCCCATTGGACATCTTTCTGTATATGGTGACATGATTCGTCACCGCTTTCCTTTCCTCTGAGTTTCACCATTTCATTCCTTTCCCTTAACCTGAACTTCCTGTGTCTGACATGATGCCAAAGATGTTTTTATATTGCATTTATGTATCACATATGACCTTTATAATATTTTGGCATCTATGATTTACTCTGCTCCTAAACTCATATGTGCAACATATATGCAATTTATTGTGTTTTTATGTTGCTTTAACACTTTCAGAAAGACCATTTTTTCATTATAATTGAATATACATTGCATGTATGAAGTGTGTTTGTTTTTCCTATTTGTTTATGAGCAACGGAGACTGGTTATGAAAATCTTTATTGATGATGGTTCTACCAACATTAAACTTGCCTGGTTGGAGGATGGTGACGTGAAAACGTTAATCAGCCCTAACAGCTTTAAACCGGAATGGTCTTTTAGTTTACTGGATGATGCTGCCCCGGCTAATTACGAGATCGACGGCGAGAAGTTTTCATTTGATCCATTAAGTGCTGATGCTGTCGTTACGACTGAAACACGCTATCAGTACAGTGATGTGAATGTTGTGGCCATTCAGCATGCGCTACAGCAGACCGGTCTGAAAGCGCAGCCTGTTGATGTCATAGTCACATTGCCGATCTCTGAATACCTTGACGCCAACAATCAGAAAAATAAGCAAAACATTGAAAAAAAGAAAAAAAATGTGATGCGTGAAGTACGGGTGCAGGGTAGTGATGCATTTGTTATTCGCAGTGTTTCCGTTCTTCCTGAAAGTATTCCCGCTGGTTTCAGTGTTCTTGCGGGGCTTGAGGATGATGAATCCCTTTTGATCGTAGATCTCGGTGGTACAACTCTTGATGTGTCGCATGTTCGTAGCAAAATGACAGGGATTACAAAAACCTGGTGTGATCCGAATATCGGCGTGTCCCTGATTACATCCGGGGTTAAGGAACAGATGGCTGTGCATGCTAATACAAGAGTGAGCTCATTCCAGGCTGACAATATCATTGTGCACCGTAATGAACCTGACTACCTTTCCCGTCGCATTTATAATGCTGAACAGCGTGAGTCTATCATTAATGTTATCAATGAACGGCAGAAGTTGCTTATTAAACGAGTTAATGATGTCATCAGCCGTTTCACCGACTATACACATGTAATGTGTGTTGGTGGTGGGGCTGAAATTGTGGCCGAGGCTGTGAAGAACCTGACTAAGGTTCCTGATGAGCGCTTTTATCTGAGCTCATCCCCGCAGTTTGATTTAGTCATGGGAATGATAAAAATGAAAGGTGGTGTGACTAATGAGTGATGAAAATAAATCCAGACGCTGCTCATTTGAACTTTTCCCTGATGAACGGACAGGAGATAAGATAGCAGATGAGCTCATTGCAAATGAAAAACTGAAGGAGCGGGGACGTTTCATGCGCGCGATGTTAGTTACTGGTGCGGCGTTTGCAGCTATAGATAAACGTCTTCCTTTGCTGATATCGGAGTTACTGACAGAAAATACGACTCTGGATGATATTAATAAGGTGATTTCCAGCGTAATACCAGGTGCTTTTTCGGTTGAAAAGAAATTGCTTGAATTACTGGAAAAACAATCTGGTCTCCATACGTCTGTGGATTGCAGTGCTCCCCTTACAGAGCAGAGTCTGGCGAGAAATGACGGTGAAGACCAGACCAGAAGAAACGCTGAAAATATGTTCGGAGATGACTGAACTAACCCAGCCTGGCTAGGGGAATATCTCGCCATTTAGTTGTATAACACTGACTCAACATTTCCCGTTTCATTTGCCATTTAGGGGCGGTTCCTCGCCCCGCAAACCACACTTTCCCTTTTCCCGACAGGTTCAGTTCATCGAGTGTTTTCATTAACTTTTCGCTGTTTTTATAGGGCTGGATTTCATCAAATAATCCCGGCTGCGCTATACCCGATGGTGTGAAATCAGCCAGCATGACTCCTGCCTTCATATAGCGGTACCCTTCACGCCAGACATGGTTTAACGCTCTGCATGCGGCGGCAATAATGTCCCGGCTGTCCTGTGTGGGCAATGGGAGCTTTTCCACAGCGGCATTGCTGTAACAGGGGGCTTTCACTGCAAAGGGTGATGTCCGTACAAATGTCGTCACCTGCCGGTGTGTGATTCATAGACATCGTTTCAATTTTCTCAGTCCAAGTTCAAGCTTGTAATTCTGTTCCTGTATATGCTCTTCATTGGGCTGATAGTTTGCATGAACGGCATCAGAGTATGGTGTTTTCTCAGCAAGTTCAAAGTAGCGTTCCATCGGAGTTTTACCGTTGTGAGCGCTATGAGGACGTTCCCAGTTATAGTAATGCTGCCATTCTGCCAGCAGTTCCTTCAGGTCATCAGCAGAAAGATCTACGGTAGCGTAAAACTCAGCTTTGTCTGTCTTTTGGGAACGTTCAACCTTTCCGTTAAGATGAGGCGACGCTGGCTTATTTGGACGAAACTTGATGCCGTATTCTTTTAATCTTTCCTGCACTTTAACGGCAAAAAATTCTCTTCCCCGGTCTGTCTGAAAGTGCTGTATCGGGAAAGGCATTTCTTCAATAACACAATCAATAAAATCCAGTGTGTTTGCCGCCGTGCGACGAGAGTAGAGCCTCAGGACTCTGTAGCGAGTGCAATCATCAATAGATGTGTACTGATATAAGCCGGGGCCAATTTTACAGGTATCCATCTGAACCCGATCACCGGGAACAGGGCGTTCATAGCGAATGAAATCAGCTTTACGCCGAAATTTAACAACAGGTTTAACCTGATTCTGGCAAAGGACTTTATGGATTGTTGCTATTGCCAGTGAGATTGAATGAAGTCGTTTTAACTCGCTTTGAATACGTCTTGCCCCCAGATTTCGCTGAGAACGTAACTCCAGAATCAGAGCGACTTCGCAAGTGCCGGTTTTCGTTGATGGTGAACGCTTGGGGCGACGGCTGTGGCTCTCCAGACCAGCGATGCCCTGAGCCAGATATCTGCGCCACCATTTACGCAATGTGGGCCGAGAAATGCCACAGCGACGGCATACAAATCCCGCATCACCGGACGTTTCATAGAGTTTTACCCACTGTAGCCGCTGCTGAATTTCCCTGTTCATAGTGAGGTATTATAGTGAAACGATGTCTATGAATCACACAATTTATCGCCACGCCCGTAACCTGCTGCTGGCGCAGGGCTGGCCGGAAGAGACGGATGTTGACCAGCGTAACCCGAAGTATCCGGGCTGGATCAGCATTTATGTTCTGCTGGATACGCACCGGCTGGCGACGTTACTCATCAACCGCCACGGCGGCGTACTGCCGCCGCACCTGGCCTCCGCCATTCAGAAACTGACCGGAACCGGAGCGGAAATGTTCTGTCCGGCAGTCAGTGGCAGTCGCTGCTGGTACTTCCGGCGGACGGAACGCAGATGTCTTTCCCATATGCCGGTGAATGGCTGACCGAAGACGAAATCAGGGCTGTTCTTGATGCGGTGCGCGATGCAGTATGCAGTGTCAGTTGCCGGGTGGCAGAAGATGCGCGGCGTATACCGGGCGAACCGCCACGTCGCTGGTTTGATCGTGGTGTTCTGCGGGAGGTGGTCCGGGAAGCCCGGACTGAAATCCGCAGCATGGCGGATGCCCTGGCAAAAATCAGGGGCTGATGATGGCGGGGTAAATCCCCGCCTTTTTCCTGCCGGTCCCCGGACAGAGCACAAAGGAAGTCGCCGCCGGCTCCGCTTTACCCGGCCATGCGGGGCATGGCCTTGTGGGTTTTCAGTTATGTGGCCGCCGTGTCGTGTGCGGGCTGTGCCGTGCCTCCATCTTAGCCGGGCTGGCGGGGATGCAAGGGTACGCTTCGCCGCTGCGGTCACCCGGTCCCTCCTTCCCGTCTGCCGTGATTTTCCGGTCGTTCACCCGCTCAGGTTTCGCGGTCTTACCCTCCAACTCCCGCCAGCCGTGTGCGTCAGGCTGCGGCTTCCCTTGCGCCCTGTGCATCCCCGCCTTATCGCCCGGCTTTTATGGAGGCACGGCACCGCCCGGTGTCGCGGAATATGTGAACAACGGAGGAAAACATCATGCAATATGCGAAACCTGTCACTCTGAATGTTGAAGAGTGTGACCGTCTCTCCTTTCTGCCGTATCTGTTTGGCAACGATTTTCTGTATGCCGAGGCGTATGTGTACGCGCTGGCGCAAAAAATGATGCCGGAATATCAGGGAGGCTTCTGGCACTTCATCCGCCTGCCGGACGGTGGCGGTTACATGATGCCGGATGGCGACCGTTTCCACATGGTGAACGGTGCAAACTGGTTTGACCGTACCGTGAGTGCTGATGCCGCAGGCATCATTCTGACTTCCCTTGTGATTAACCGCCAGTTGTGGCTGTACCACGACAGCGGGGATGCAGGACTGACCCAGCTTTACCGGATGCGCGATGCGCAGTTGTGGCGTCACATCGAATTTCACCCCGAATGCAACGCGATTTACGCGGCACTGGACTGATTAACGGACGGGGCGGCAATGCCGCCCCTGTAAAGGAGACGAGAACATGTACTGTACTGTTAAAGAAATTATCCGCGATGTACTGGATACAGACGTGCCGGACAGTGAATGCGTTTTTGCCGTGGTGCTGACCCGTGGGGATGTGCGTCATATAGCCCAGGACTGGAGTCTGACAGACGATGAGCTGGAAACCGTCATGCAGCGGCTGGACGATGCCTTTGAATATGGTGCGGATGTCAGCATTGTTCACGACGTTGTTCGTGGACTGATGGAGGAAAAGCGCGCCAGCCGTCAGGTAACAGTTCCGGCGGTGATGCTGGAAAAAGTGATGGCGCTGGCAGGCAGTGAAATGAAGCGCCTGTATGCCGTCGGGAGTGAGAACGGGGGCGACGGTGACGCATTCGTCAGGGAAGAACGCGAAGCAATGGACGTTGTGTTACAGGCGCTGGACGGGGAGCACATGTCATGAATATCAGCACAGAGACCCGCGAAATTCTGCGTAATTACAAAGCTGTGATTAATGCACGACGTCGTGAGATGGGGCAGAAACCGCTCACCACCGCGCAGATTGTTGATGAAATCTGCGATTTTGTGGTGAATCAGCAGGCTGTTTTCCTCGGCGGTCACTATATCCTTCAGGGCAGCAGAAACAGGTGATACAGGGCAGGCGGTGGAGGCCGCCTGTCAGCCTGCGCGAAAACCCCTGGCAGGCTGACGCCTGCCGGAAGGGAAGCGGGCCACGCTAACGCGTCGCCCGTTACCCTTCCCGTTTGTGATGTGTCCGGAATGTTTTTTCTGATGTTATTTTTCTGTGGTTACCGTGCTTGTTATTGTTCTTCTTCCTCTTCTTTCCGTTCCTCTCCTGTTTATGGCTTTCCCGGGCGTCACCCTTGCGGGGCGGGCTGTCGTGAACGGAGCCAGCGGAGCTGTCTCCGCCCTGGCGGGCGTCCATCCCTGACGCAAAACCCCCGGCTTGCAGCGACCGGAACGGTCGCGCCGCCTCTGTCGCGCCGTGGCCTGCGCGCCTTACATCCCGGCAAAAGGCCGCCGGGATGTAAGGCGCAACGCCGTTTCGCAAACCGCGCTCTCCGTCGTTGCGGCGGGTCCCTGCTCATTGCCTGCCAGATGCCACACACCCGTATGAGTCCCTGTCGCCGGGGGCTGATACAGCCACAACCTGCCGCACTGACTGTCCAGGGTAAATGAACAGCCCACAAAATTTTTTACCCAAAACCCGGTAAAAAATTTTGCGTTCTGCCCAGGACAGGTGCGTCAGGCCGTGGCAGTGATGCCCCTTGCGGCGAAGGTTCTCAAACGGGTGAAGTTCATACCACAGGGAATACAGCAGCAGGTTCCCGCGAAACGTCAAAACCGCGGCTCCCGAAACT
>NZ_PTSN01000041.1:0-17317 GCF_002965865.1 Escherichia sp. MOD1-EC6098 | reverse complement strand
TATCCGACCTGTGGTTCGGGTTTTGTAGGCCTGATAAGGCGCGGTAGCGTCGCATCAGGCGCTGGCTGTCGGATGCGGCGTGAACGCCTTATCCGACCTGTGGTTCGGGTTTTGTAGGCCTGATAAGACGCGGTAGCGTCGCATCAGGCGCTGGCTGTCGGATGCGGCGTGAACGCCTTATCCGACCTACGGTTCGGATTTTGTAGGCCTGATAAGGCGCGGTAGCGTCGCATCAGGCAATGAATGCCGAATCGCGATGTAAATAACGACAAAAACAAAATTGGCCGCTTCGGTCAGGGCCAACTATTGCCTGAAAAAGGGTATCGACATGAAAAAATTAACCTGCTTTAAAGCCTACGATATTCGCGGAAAATTAGGCGAAGAACTGAATGAAGATATTGCCTGGCGCATTGGTCGCGCCTATGGCGAATTTATTAAACCGAAAACCATTGTATTAGGTGGTGATGTCCGCCTCACCAGTGAAACCTTAAAACTGGCGCTGGCAAAAGGTTTACAGGACGCGGGCGTCGATGTGCTGGATATCGGCATGTCAGGCACCGAAGAGATCTATTTTGCCACGTTCCATCTCGGCGTAGATGGCGGTATCGAAGTCACCGCCAGCCATAATCCGATGGATTACAACGGCATGAAACTGGTGCGCGAAGGGGCTCGCCCGATCAGCGGCGATACCGGACTGCGCGACGTCCAGCGTCTGGCTGAAGCCAATGACTTCCCGCCTGTCGATGAAACAACACGCGGTCGCTATCAGCAAATCAACCTGCGTGACGCTTACGTTGATCACCTGTTCGGTTATATCAACCACAAAAACCTCACGCCGCTCAAGCTGGTGATCAACGCCGGTAACGGCGCTGCGGGGCCGGTGGTGGATGCTATCGAAGCCCGTCTGAAAGCACTCGACGCCCCCGTGGAATTAATCAAGGTGCACAACACGCCAGACGGCAATTTCCCCAACGGTATTCCTAATCCGCTGCTGCCGGAATGCCGCGACGATACGCGTAATGCGGTTATCAAACACGGTGCGGACATGGGTATTGCCTTTGATGGCGATTTCGACCGCTGCTTCCTGTTCGACGAAAAAGGGCAGTTTATCGAGGGCTACTACATCGTCGGCCTGCTGGCAGAAGCGTTCCTCGAAAAAAATCCTGGCGCGAAGATCATCCACGATCCGCGTCTCTCCTGGAACACTGTCGATGTGGTGACCGCTGCAGGCGGTACGCCGGTGATGTCGAAAACCGGACACGCCTTTATTAAAGAACGTATGCGCAAGGAAGACGCCATCTACGGTGGCGAAATGAGCGCCCATCACTATTTCCGTGATTTTGCTTATTGCGACAGCGGCATGATCCCGTGGCTGCTGGTAGCCGAACTGGTGTGCCTGAAAGGGAAAACACTGGGTGAACTGGTGCGTGACCGCATGACGGCATTTCCGGCAAGTGGGGAGATCAACAGCAAGCTGGCGCAACCCGTTGAGGCAATTAACCGCGTCGAACAGCACTTTAGCCGCGAGGCGCTGGCGGTGGATCGCACCGACGGTATCAGCATGACCTTTGCCGACTGGCGTTTCAATCTGCGCTCCTCCAACACTGAACCGGTGGTGCGGCTGAATGTGGAATCGCGCGGCGATGTGCCGCTGATGGAAGCGCGAACGCGCACTCTGCTGACGTTGCTGAACGAGTAATGTCTGTTTTTCCCTTACCCCATTGCGGGTAAGGGGCTAATAACAGGAACAACGATGACAAATCTAAAAAAGCGCGAGCGAGCGAAAACCAATGCATCGTTAATCTCTATGGTGCAACGCTTTTCAGATATCACCATCATGTTTGCCGGGCTATGGCTGGTTTGCGAAGTGAGCGGGCGGTCATTCTTCTACATGCATCTGTTGGTGGCGCTGATTACGCTGGTGGTGTTCCAGATGTTGGGCGGCATCACCGATTTTTATCGCTCCTGGCGCGGTGTTCGGGCAACGACAGAATTTGCCCTGCTGCTACAAAACTGGACGCTAAGCGTGATTTTTAGCGCCGGACTGGTGGCGTTTAATAATGATTTCGATACGCAACTGAAGGTCTGGCTGGCGTGGTATCTGCTGACCAGCATCGGACTGGTGGTTTGCCGTTCATGCATTCGTATCGGTGCGGGATGGTTGCGTAATCATGGCTATAACAAACGCATGGTCGCGGTGGCGGGGGACTTAGCCGCCGGACAAATGCTGATCGAGAGCTTCCGTAATCAGCCGTGGCTGGGGTTTGAAGTGGTGGGCGTATATCACGATCCGAAGCCGGGCGGCGTTTCTAATGACTGGGCAGGCAACCTGCAACAACTGGTTGAGGACGCTAAGGCGGGCAAGATTCATAACGTCTATATCGCCATGCAGATGTGCGACGGCGCGCGAGTGAAAAAGCTGGTACATGCGTTGGCAGACACCACCTGTTCGGTGCTACTGATCCCCGATGTATTTACTTTCAACATTCTCCATTCACGTATCGAAGAGATGAACGGCGTACCGGTGGTACCGCTGTACGACACGCCGCTTTCTGGGGTTAACCGCCTGATCAAACGCGCTGAAGATATTGTGCTGGCTACCTTGATCTTACTGCTGATCTCCCCGGTGCTGTGCTGCATTGCCCTGGCAGTGAAACTGAGTTCCCCTGGGCCAATAATTTTCCGCCAGACCCGCTATGGCATGGATGGCAAGCCGATCAAAGTGTGGAAGTTTCGCTCTATGAAAGTGATGGAAAATGACAACGTCGTGACCCAGGCGACACAAAACGATCCGCGTGTGACCAGAGTGGGGAACTTTCTACGTCGAACCTCGCTGGATGAACTGCCGCAATTTATCAATGTGCTGACGGGAGGAATGTCGATTGTTGGTCCGCGCCCGCACGCGGTGGCGCATAACGAACAATATCGCCAGCTCATTGAAGGCTACATGCTGCGCCATAAAGTGAAACCAGGCATTACCGGTTGGGCGCAGATTAACGGCTGGCGCGGCGAGACCGACACGCTGGAGAAAATGGAAAAACGCGTCGAGTTTGACCTTGAGTATATCCGCGAATGGAGCGTCTGGTTCGATATCCGGATCGTTTTCCTGACGGTGTTCAAGGGCTTCGTTAACAAAGCGGCATATTGATATGAGCTTACGTGAAAAAACCATCAGTGGCGCGAAGTGGTCAGCGATTGCCACGGTGATCATCATTGGCCTGGGACTGGTACAGATGACCGTGTTGGCGCGGATTATCGATAACCATCAGTTCGGCCTGCTTACCGTGTCGCTGGTGATCATTACGCTGGCAGATACGCTTTCTGACTTCGGCATCGCCAACTCCATTATTCAGCGGAAAGAAATCAGTCACCTTGAACTCACCACACTGTACTGGCTGAACGTTGGGCTGGGGATCGTGGTGTGCGCGGCGGTGTTTTTGTTGAGTGACGCCATTGGTGGCGTGCTGAATAACCCGGATTTGGTGCCGTTGATTAAAACATTGTCGCTGGCGTTTGTGGTGATCCCCCACGGGCAACAGTTCCGCGCGTTGATGCAGAAGGAACTGGAGTTCAACAAGATCGGCATGATCGAAACCAGCGCCGTGCTGGCGGGCTTTACCTTTACGGTGGTTAGCGCTCATTTCTGGCCACTGGCGATGACCGCAATCCTTGGTTATCTGGTCAATAGTGCGGTGAGAACGCTGCTGTTTGGCTACTTTGGCCGTAAAATTTATCGTCCCGGCCTGCATTTTTCGCTGGCGTCGGTGGCACCAAACTTACGCTTTGGTGCCTGGCTGACGGCAGACAGCATCATCAACTATCTCAATACCAACCTTTCAACGCTGGTGCTGGCACGTATTCTCGGCGCGGGCGTGGCGGGGGGCTACAACCTGGCGTACAACGTGGCTGTTGTACCGCCGATGAAGTTGAACCCGATAATCACCCGCGTGCTGTTTCCAGCGTTCGCCAAAATTCAGGACGACACCGAAAAGCTGCGCGTCAACTTCTACAAGCTGCTGTCGGTGGTGGGGATTATCAACTTTCCAGCGCTGTTGGGATTGATGGTGGTAGCCAATAATTTTGTGCCGCTGGTATTTGGTGAGAAATGGAACAGCATCATTCCGGTGCTGCAATTGCTGTGCGTGGTGGGGCTACTGCGTTCAGTGGGTAACCCGATTGGTTCGCTGCTGATGGCGAAAGCGTGGGTCGATATCAGCTTTAAATTCAATGTATTCAAAACCTTTCTGTTTATTCCGGCGATTGTTATTGGTGGGCAGATGGCGGGCGCAATCGGCGTCACGCTGGGCTTCCTGCTGGTGCAGATTATCAACACTGTGCTGAGTTACTTCGTGATGATTAAACCGGTGCTCGGCTCCAGTTATCGGCAGTACATCCTGAGCTTGTGGCTACCGTTTTATCTCTCATTACCGACGCTGGTGATCAGTTATGTGCTGGGCGTGGTGCTGAAAGGGCAACTGGCACTGGGGACGCTGCTGGCGGTGCAAATTACCGCAGGCGCACTGGCGTTTGTGGTGATGATTGTGCTGTCGCGCCATCCGCTGGTGGTGGAAGTGAAGCGTCAGTTTTGTCGCAGCGAAAAAATGAAAATGCTTTTACGGGCGGGGTGAGTTGTTGTTTTCGGTTCCGGCAACGGTTGCCGGATGCGGCGTAAAACGCCTTATCCGGCCTACGGTTCAGTGCCCGGATTTTGTAGGCCTGATAATACGCGCCAGCGTCGCATCAGGCGCTGAATGCCGGATGCGGCGTAAAACGCCTTATCCGGCCTACGGTTCAGTGCCCGGATTTTGTAGGCCTGATAAGACGCGCCAGCGTCGCATCAGGCGTTGAATGCCGGATGCGGCGTAAAACGCCTTATCCGGCCTACGGTTCAGTGCCCGGATCTTGTAGGCCTGATAATACGCGCCAGCGTCGCATCAGGCGCTGAATGCCGGATGCGGCGTAAAACGCCTCATCCGGCCTACGGTTCAGTGCCCGGATTTTGTAGGCCTGATAAGACGCGTCAGCGTCGCATCAGGCGCTGAATGCCGGATGTGGTGTAAAACGCCTTATCCGGCCTACGGTTCAGTGCCCGGATTTTGTAGGCCTGATAAGACGCGTCAGCGTCGCATCAGGCGCTGAATGCCGGATGCGGCGTAAAACGCCTTATCCGGCCTACGGTTCAGTGCCCGGATTTTGTAGGCCTGATAAAACGCGTCAGCGTCGTATCAGGCGCTGAATGCCGGATGCGGCGTAAAACGCCTTATCCGGCCTACGGTTCAGTGCTCGGATCTTGCAGGCCTGATAATACGCGCCAGCGTCGCATCAGGCGCTGAATGCCGGATGCGGCGTAAAACGCCTTATCCGGCCTACGGTTCAGTGCTCGGATCTTGTAGGCCTGATAAGACGCGTCAGCGTCGCATCAGGCGTTGAATGCCGGATGCGGCGTAAAACGCCTTATCCGGCCTACGGTTCAGTGCTCGGATTTTGTAGGCCTGATAAGACGCGTCAGCGTCGCATCAGGCGTTGAATGCCGGATGCGGCGTAAAACGCCTTATCCGGCCTACGGTTCAGTGCCCGGATCTTGTAGGCCTGATAAGACGCGTCAGCGTCGCATCAGGCGCTGAATGCCGGATGCGGCGTAAAACGCCTTATCCGGCCTACGGTTCAGTGCCCGGATCTTGTAGGCCTGATAATACGCGCCAGCGTCGCATCAGGCGCTGAATGCCGGATGTGGTGAAAACGCCTTATCCGGCCTACGGTTCAGTGCCCGGATCTTGTAGGCCTGATAAGACGCGTCAGCGTCGCATCAGGCGTTGAATGCCGGATGCGGCGTAAAACGCCTTATCCGGCCTACGGTTCAGTGCTCGGATTTTGTAGGCCTGATAAGACGCGTCAGCGTCGCATCAGGCAAAAAGCGGCAACGAACACAACGGACACAACCTCACCTGGCATCAAATTTATGAGGAAAAAATGAAATTACTTATTCTGGGCAACCACACTTGCGGCAACCGCGGCGACAGCGCCATTTTGCGTGGCTTACTTGATGCCATCAACATCCTCAATCCACACGCCGAAGTGGACGTGATGAGCCGCTATCCGGTCAGTTCTTCCTGGCTGCTTAACCGCCCGGTAATGGGCGATCCGCTGTTCCTGCAAATGAAACAACACAACAGCGCGGCGGGCGTTGTCGGGCGCGTAAAAAAAGTCCTCCGTCGCCGCTACCAACACCAGGTATTGCTCTCTCGCGTCACCGACACTGGCAAGCTGCGTAATATTGCCATCGCCCAGGGATTTACCGACTTCGTGCGCTTGCTTTCAGGTTACGACGCCATTATTCAGGTCGGCGGTTCGTTTTTTGTCGATCTCTACGGCGTACCGCAATTTGAACACGCTCTGTGCACCTTTATGGCGAAAAAGCCGCTGTTTATGATTGGTCACAGCGTCGGCCCGTTCCAGGATGAGCAATTTAACCAACTGGCTAACTACGTTTTTGGTCACTGCGATGCATTGATCCTGCGCGAATCGGTCAGCCTTGAGCTGATGAAACGCAGCAATATCACTACCGCAAAAGTCGAACACGGCGTCGATACCGCCTGGCTGGTCGATCATCACACTGAAGATTACACCGCCAGCTACGCCGTCCAACACTGGCTGGGCGTCGCATCCCAACAGAAAACCGTGGCAATTACTCTGCGCGAACTGGCACCGTTCGATAAACGCCTCGGCACCACTCAACAAGCGTATGAACAAGCCTTTGCCGGGGTGGTCAATCGCATTCTCGATGAAGGGTATCAGGTGATTGCGCTCTCCACCTGTACGGGTATCGACAGCTATAACAAAGACGACCGCATGGTGGCGCTCAACCTGCGCCAGCACATCAGCGATCCTGCCCGTTACCACGTAGTGATGGATGAACTCAATGATCTGGAAATGGGCAAAATTCTCGCTGCCTGTGAACTCACTGTCGGTACGCGCCTGCACTCCGCCATTATCTCTATGAACTTTGCCACTCCGGCAATTGCTATCAACTACGAACATAAATCCGCCGGGATTATGCAACAACTGGGGCTGCCGGAGATGGCGATGGATATTCGTCATTTATTAGACGGCAGCCTGCAAGCGATGGTTGCGGATACCTTAGGCCAGCTTCCGGCGCTGAACGCGCGACTTAGCGAAGCCGTCAGTCGCGAACGTCAGACGGGAATGCAGATGGTGCAGTCTGTACTGGAACGCATCGGGGAGGCGAAATGAAGGTCGGCTTCTTTTTACTGAAATTTCCGCTGTCGTCGGAAACCTTCGTCCTCAACCAAATTACTGCGTTTATTGATATGGGCTTTGAGGTGGAGATTGTCGCACTGCAAAAAGGCGACACCCAGAACACCCACGCGGCATGGACGAAATACAACCTTGCCGCCAGAACCCGTTGGTTACAGGACGAACCTACGGGCAAAGTGGCGAAACTGCGCCACCGCGCCAGCCAGACCTTACGCGGCATTCATCGTAAAAATACCTGGCAGGCGCTCAACCTCAAACGCTATGGCTCCGAGTCGCGGAACCTGATTTTGTCTGCCATTTGTGGTCAGGTCGCAACACCGTTTCGCGCCGATGTGTTCATCGCTCATTTTGGCCCTGCGGGGGTAACCGCAGCCAAATTGCGTGAACTGGGTGTCATTCGCGGCAAAATCGCCACTATCTTCCACGGCATTGATATTTCCAGCCGGGAAGTGCTCAACCATTACACCCCCGAATATCAACAACTGTTTCGCCGTGGCGACCTGATGTTACCGATAAGCGATCTGTGGGCCGGAAGGCTGCAAAAAATGGGCTGCCCCAGAGAAAAAATCGCCGTATCGCGCATGGGCGTGGACATGACGCGCTTTAGCCCGCGTCCGGTGAAAGCACCCGCAACGCCGCTGGAAATCATTTCCGTCGCACGCTTAACCGAGAAAAAAGGCCTGCATGTGGCGATCGAAGCCTGCCGTCAGTTGAAAGAGCAGGGTGTGGCGTTTCGCTATCGCATCCTCGGCATCGGCCCGTGGGAGCGGCGTTTACGCACGCTCATCGAACAGTATCAACTGGAAGATATGGTGGAGATGCCGGGGTTTAAACCGAGCCACGAAGTGAAGGCGATGCTCGACGACGCGGATGTCTTCCTGCTGCCATCGGTTACGGGCGCGGACGGCGATATGGAAGGTATTCCGGTGGCGCTAATGGAAGCGATGGCGGTTGGCATTCCGGTGGTTTCTACTCTGCATAGCGGAATACCGGAACTGGTGGAGGCCGATAAATCCGGCTGGCTGGTGCCTGAGAACGATGCTCGCGCACTGGCGCAACGACTGGCGGCGTTTAGCCAACTGGACGCCGACAAACTGGCTCCGGTCGTCAAACGCGCTCGCGAAAAAGTCGAACACGATTTTAACCAGCAGGTGATTAACCGAGAACTCGCCAGCTTGTTGCAGGCTTTATAGAGGAGAACGTATGCCATTTAAAAAACTCTCCCGACGCACCTTCCTGACGGCAGGCTCCGCGCTTGCTTTCCTCCATACTCCTTTTGCCCGTGCAATTCCCGCCCGACAAAGCGTTAACATCAATGACTACAATTCCAAAGACTGGATAGCCTCGTTTAAACAGGCTTTCAGCGAAGGGCAAACGGTCGTTGTGCCTGGCGGATTTGTTTGCGACAACATCAACACCGGCATCTTCATCCCTCCCGGTAAAACGTTACACATCCTCGGTAGCCTGCGCGGCAACGGCAGAGGGCGATTTGTCTTACAGGACGGCAGCCAGGTGACAGGGGGGAAGGGCGGTAGTATGCATAACATCACCCTGGATGTGCGCGGTTCTGATTGCGTCATTAAAGACCTGGCGATGAGCGGTTTTGGCCCGGTGACGCAGATCTATATTGGCGGCAAAAACAAGCGGGTCATGCGCAATCTGGTCATTGACAACCTCACGGTCAGCCACGCCAACTACGCCATCTTACGCCAGGGATTTCATAACCAGATTATCGGTGCCAACATCACCCATTGTAAGTTCAGCGATTTACAGGGCGACGCCATCGAATGGAATGTGGCGATTAACGATCGCGATATTTTAATTTCCGACCACGTAATAGAACGCATCAACTGTACTAATGGCAAAATCAACTGGGGTATTGGCATAGGCCTTGCGGGAAGTACTTACGATAACAACTATCCGGAAGACCAGGCAGTGAAAAACTTTGTCGTAGCGAATATCACTGGCTCTGATTGTCGGCAACTAATTCATGTTGAAAATGGCAAGCATTTCATTATCCGTAATATCAAAGCGCGTAATATTACGCCGGATTTCAGTAAGAAAGCGGGTATTGATAATGCCACAGTTGCGATATATGGATGTGATAACTTTGTTATTGACCAGATAGAAATGGTTAATAGTGCCGGAATGTTAATCGGCTACGGTGTCATTAAAGGCAGGTATCTCTCCATACCGCAAAATTTCAAACTGAATAATATTCACCTTGATAATACTCACCTTGCCTGGAAATTGCGCGGAATACAAATTTCGGCAGGCAATGCAACTTCTTTTGTGGCGCTGACCAACATTGAAATGAAGTGTGCGTCGCTGGAACTGCACAACAAACCGCAACATCTTTTTATGCGAAATATCAAAGTGATGCAGGAATCCTCTGTGGGGCCAGCATTGACCATGAACTTCGACTTGCGTAAAGACGTTCGTGGCACATTTATGGCAAAGAACGAGACCTTACTGTCACTGGCAAATGTTCATTCGGTGAATGAAAAAGGACAAAGTTCAGTCGATATCGACAGGATTAATTACCACATTGTTAATGTGGAAAAGATTAACTTTAGATTGCCGGAACGGGGGAAGTAGAATTGCGACCATTCCTGGAAAAATGGAGCCATACTTAAGAATAACGCTACTGCAATCCTGAGCGAAGCGGCGTAACATCGGAAGTAAATCAGTCATCAGTTCAGGGTAATTGATGCTGGCGAAAAAAATCGAACAAGCTATAATTCAGCAACCATTTTACAGGTGGATGAAATAATGACGAATTTAAAAGCAGTTATTCCTGTAGCGGGTCTTGGGATGCATATGTTGCCTGCCACTAAGGCGATTCCCAAAGAGATGCTACCGATCGTCGACAAGCCAATGATTCAGTACATTGTTGACGAGATTGTGGCTGCAGGGATCAAAGAAATCCTCCTGGTAACTCATGCGTCCAAGAACGCGGTCGAAAACCACTTCGACACCTCATATGAATTAGAATCTCTCCTTGAACAGCGCGTGAAGCGTCAACTGCTGGCGGAAGTGCAGTCCATCTGTCCGCCGGGCGTGACCATTATGAACGTGCGTCAGGGCGAACCTTTAGGTTTAGGCCACTCCATTTTGTGCGCGCGACCTGCCATTGGCGACAATCCGTTTGTCGTGGTGTTGCCAGACGTTGTTATTGACGACGCCAGCGCCGATCCGCTGCGTTACAACCTTGCTGCCATGATTGCGCGCTTTAACGAAACGGGCCGCAGCCAGGTACTGGCAAAACGTATGCCGGGCGACCTCTCTGAATACTCCGTCATCCAGACCAAAGAGCCGCTGGACCGTGAAGGCAAAGTTAGCCGTATTGTTGAATTTATTGAAAAACCGGATCAGCCGCAGACGCTGGACTCAGACATAATGGCCGTAGGTCGTTATGTGCTTTCTGCCGATATTTGGCCTGAACTGGAACGCACTCAGCCTGGTGCATGGGGACGTATACAGTTGACAGATGCCATTGCTGAACTGGCTAAAAAACAAGCCGTTGATGCCATGTTAATGACCGGTGACAGCTACGACTGCGGTAAAAAAATGGGCTATATGCAGGCGTTTGTGAAGTATGGGCTGCGTAACCTGAAAGAAGGGGCGAAGTTCCGCAAAGGTATTGAGAAGCTGTTAAGCGAATAATGAAAATCTGACCGGATGTAACGGTTAATAAGAAAATCATAACGGCAGTGAAGATTTGTGGCGAAAGTAATTTGTTGCGAATCTTCCTGCCGTTGTTGCTTTATAAACTTTCAGAATAACAACGACTTAGCAATAGGATTTTAGTCAAACTTTTCCAGGATTTTCCTTGTTTCCAGAGCGGATTGGTAAGACAATTAGCGTTTGAATTTTTCGGGTTTAGCGCGAGTGGGTAACGCTCGTCACATCGTAGGCATGTATGCAGTGCTCTGGTAGCTGTAAAGCCAGGGGCGGTAGCGTGCATTAATACCTCTATTAATCAAACTGAGAGCCGCTTATTTCACAGCATGCTCTATAGCTATATGGAATAAAAAAGTGAAGATACTCGTTACTGGTGGCGCAGGATTTATTGGTTCTGCTGTAGTTCGTCACATTATAAATAATACGCAGGACAGTGTTGTTAATGTCGATAAATTAACATACGCCGGAAACCTGGAATCACTCGCTGAAGTTTCTGATTCTGAACGTTATTCATTTGAGCATGCAGACATCTGCGATGCCGTAGCAATGGCTCGTATTTTTTCACAGCATCAGCCAGACGCGGTGATGCACCTGGCGGCAGAGAGCCACGTTGACCGTTCAATAACTGGCCCGGCAGCCTTTATTGAAACCAATATTGTGGGGACTTACGTCCTTTTAGAAGCAGCTCGTAATTACTGGTCTGCATTGGATGATGAAAAGAAAAACAATTTCCGCTTCCATCATATTTCTACTGATGAAGTCTATGGTGATTTACCTCATCCTGATGAAGTAAATAATACAGAAGAATTACCCTTATTTACTGAGACGACAGCTTACGCACCAAGCAGTCCTTATTCCGCATCCAAAGCATCCAGCGATCATTTAGTCCGCGCGTGGAAACGCACCTATGGTTTGCCGACCATTGTGACTAACTGCTCGAATAACTACGGTCCTTATCACTTTCCAGAAAAATTGATTCCGTTGGTCATTCTTAATGCGCTGGAAGGTAAGGCATTACCTATTTATGGTAAAGGGGATCAAATTCGCGACTGGTTGTATGTAGAGGATCATGCTCGTGCGTTATATACCGTCGTAACCGAAGGTAAAGCGGGTGAAACTTATAACATTGGTGGACACAACGAAAAGAAAAATATCGATGTAGTGCTCACGATTTGTGATTTGTTGGATGAAATTGTACCGAAAGAAAAATCTTATCGTGAGCAAATTACTTATGTCGCTGACCGCCCGGGACATGATCGCCGTTATGCCATTGATGCCGATAAAATTAGCCGCGAATTGGGCTGGAAACCGCAAGAAACGTTTGAGAGTGGGATTCGTAAAACGGTGGAATGGTATCTGGCTAATACAAATTGGGTTGAGAATGTGAAAAGCGGTGCTTATCAGTCATGGATTGAACAGAACTATGAGGGGCGTCAGTAATGAATATCCTTCTTTTCGGCAAAACAGGGCAGGTGGGGTGGGAACTGCAGCGTTCTCTGGCTCCCCTGGGTAATCTGATTGCTCTTGATGTTCACTCCACTGATTATTGTGGCGATTTCAGCAACCCCGAAGGTGTGGCTGAGACTGTCAAAAAAATTCGCCCTGATGTTATTGTTAATGCTGCTGCTCACACTGCAGTAGACAAAGCGGAATCAGAACCGGATTTCGCACAATTACTTAACGCGACAAGCGTCGAAGCGATAGCAAAGGCAGCTAATGAAGTTGGAGCCTGGGTTATACACTACTCCACTGATTACGTTTTCCCTGGCAGCGGTGACGCGCCATGGCTGGAAACGGATGCAACAGCACCGCTAAATGTTTACGGTGAAACAAAATTAGCCGGAGAAAAAGCATTACAAGAACATTGCGCGAAGCACCTTATTTTCCGTACCAGTTGGGTCTATGCAGGTAAGGGAAATAACTTCGCTAAAACGATGTTGCGTCTGGCAAAAGAACGCGAAGAGTTGGCTGTGATAAACGATCAATTTGGTGCACCAACGGGAGCTGAATTGCTGGCCGATTGCACCGCTCATGCCATTCGCGTGGCAGTAAACAAACCAGAAGTTGCTGGTTTGTACCATCTGGTTGCTGGCGGTACAACAACCTGGCACGATTATGCCGCTCTGGTATTTGAAGAGGCGCGCAAAGCGGGGATTAACCTTGCTCTTAACAAACTTAACGCCGTGCCGACATCGGCTTATCCTACTCCAGCCCGCCGTCCTCATAATTCTCGTCTTAATACAGAAAAATTTCAGCAGAACTTTGCTCTTGTCTTGCCTGAATGGCAGGTAGGCGTGAAACGTATGCTCAATGAATTATTTACAACTACAGCAATTTAAAAATTTATTGTATCTCGCCAATGATATTGGGCGTGATAAATTAAAAGGAATGGTGAAATGAAAACGCGTAAAGGTATTATTTTAGCTGGCGGATCAGGTACTCGTCTTTATCCTGTGACTATGGCAGTGAGTAAACAACTCCTGCCTATTTATGATAAGCCGATGATCTATTACCCGCTCTCTACACTGATGTTAGCGGGTATTCGCGATATTCTGATTATCAGTACGCCACAGGATACACCGCGTTTCCAACAATTGTTGGGGGACGGGAGCCAGTGGGGGCTTAATCTACAGTATAAAGTACAACCGAGCCCGGATGGCCTGGCGCAAGCGTTTATCATTGGTGAAGATTTTATTGGTGGTGATGATTGTGCACTCGTACTTGGCGATAATATCTTCTATGGACATGACTTGCCGAAGTTAATGGAAACTGCTGTTAATAAAGAAAGCGGTGCAACGGTATTTGCCTATCACGTAAATGATCCAGAACGCTATGGTGTTGTGGAATTTGATAATAACGGTACGGCAATTAGCCTGGAAGAAAAACCTCTGGAACCAAAAAGTAACTATGCGGTTACTGGGCTTTATTTCTATGACAACGATGTTGTTGAAATGGCGAAAAACCTTAAGCCTTCTGCCCGTGGCGAACTGGAAATTACCGATATTAACCGTATTTATATGGAACAAGGACGCTTGTCTGTCGCTATGATGGGGCGTGGCTATGCATGGCTGGACACGGGGACACATCAAAGCCTTATTGAAGCAAGTAACTTCATTGCTACAATTGAAGAGCGTCAGGGATTAAAAGTATCTTGCCCGGAAGAGATTGCTTATCGTAAAGGGTTTATTGATGCTGAGCAGGTGAAAGTGTTAGCTGAACCGCTGAAAAAAAATGCTTATGGTCAGTATCTGCTGAAAATGATTAAAGGTTATTAATAAAATGAACGTAATTAAAACAGAAATTCCTGATGTGCTGATTTTTGAACCAAAAGTTTTTGGCGATGAGCGTGGCTTCTTTTTTGAGAGCTTTAATCAGAAAGTATTTGAAGAAGCTGTAGGGCGGAAGATTAATTTTGTACAAGATAATCACTCGAGATCAGTTAAAGGTGTTTTAAGAGGGCTACATTTTCAAATAAAACCATATTCTCAAGCAAAATTAGTCCGCTGTGTTAAAGGTGAAGTTTATGATGTTGCAGTAGATATACGACCTGAGTCAAGTACATACTGTAAGTGGGTAGGTGTATTTCTTTCTGCTCAAAATAAAAAACAATTATGGATACCTGAAGGTTTTGCACATGGTTTTGTAGTAGTGAGTGATGAGGCTGAGTTTTTATATAAAACTACTAATTATTATATGCCAAGTGCTGAAGGTTGTATCAGATGGGATGATCCAGTATTGAACATTGACTGGCCGATGAAAGCAGATGAGCTTATCCTATCAGATAAAGATAAAAATGCTGAAAGATGTTTTTTTAAAAAATAAGGGATACATATGATACCATTTAATAAACCTTATCTTCAGGGAAATGAATTGACATATATTGCGGAAGCAGTGTCTAATGGCAAAATATCAGGTGATGGGATTTTCACCAAAAAGTGTCATGAATTTTTTGAAAGGAAATACGGATTTAAGAAAGCTTTGTTGACCACTTCTTGTACAGATGCCTTGGAAATGGCTGCTATCCTTTTAGGCATAAAACCTGGCGATGAAGTTATAGCTCCTGCTTACACCTTTGTTTCAACAGTCAATGCTTTTGCTCTCAGAGGTGCAAAAATAATTTTTGCTGATAGTTATGATGATAATCCAAATATGGATCCGGAATCTGTAAGCAGGCTCATTACAAATAAAACGAAAGCAATAATTGTTGTACACTATGCCGGTGTAGCATGCGATATGGATAGATTTTTAGAGCTTTCGAAAGAATATAAAATTCATATCATCGAAGATGCAGCGCAAGCAATTGATTCTTATTATAAAGATAGACCATTGGGTAGCATTGGTACGTTTGGAACCTTTTCCTTTCATGAAACTAAAAATATAATTTCAGGAGAAGGAGGACTAATTGTTTTAAATAACGATGAATATTTTCATCGGGCAGAAATTATTAGAGAAAAAGGTACGAATAGAGCATCTTTTTTTAGAGGGGAAGTCAATAAATATGGATGGGTTGATATAGGATCTTCGTTTCTCCCATCTGATATAATAGCAGCTTATCTTTATGCGCAATTGGAAAGTGTAGATATTATACAAAATAAGCGAAAGGAATTGTGGAAAGAGTATTATAACAATCTAAAAGAGTTGGCCAACTCTGGATATATAAAACTACCGACAATACCTGAGTATGCTACCAATAATGCTCATATGTTTTATATTATATGCAGTAACCTTAAAAAACGCTCAGAACTTATTTCTTATTTAAAGGAGAGTGGAATACATTCCGTTTTTCATTACTTATCATTGAACAAAAGTGAGTATTATTTAAGGCAAAATAAAAAAATCAGTTTGCAAAATAGTGATAAATTCGCTGATTGTCTATTAAGGCTGCCAATGTATTATGAACTGGAGTGCAAACAAGTTAACTATATTTCTGAAAAAATAGCTGATTTCTTTAAAAAATACGCATAAAAATACTGTGGTGGTATTATAACCGCCACGTTATATTGCTGGAGAAGTTTTATACTATGAAAATGGTGTATGAATAGAGAATTTAAGCTTTTAATTTACATATATAGTGTAAGAATATATACGGCATTAGTGACGATTTTTTTAATTCCAATATTAATTGGAAAAATTGGGTTAGAGGCGTATGGTCTGATAGGTTTTTTTGCAGTGCTTCAAGCTTGCCTTAGTATTCTAGATGCGGGGTTAGGAGGAGTAATAACAAGAGAAGCAATAGTATCAAGGAAAAATCAAGAAACATATAAAAAATTTAATATTCTGTATAAGAAAATAGTTATATTTTTTATAGTGGTATCATTGTTATTAGTTACCTGTGGTTGGTGGATAAGTGATCAATATAGTACTTCATGGCTAAATACAAAGCTTGATGAAGATGTTGTTATCTTTTGTACAACAGCGATGTTTTGGGTGTTCGCATTACGCTATATGCAAGGACCATTCCGTAGCATATTACTTTCAAATGAATCACAAATCATATTGACAACTATTAATCTATTTGTCATTACACTATCTCAGCCATTGACTATATTTTTAATGAAATATCTAGATGAGGGGATTAAATTTTATTTTTCGATGCAACTTATTTCATCAGCTATTGGTTGTGTTTCTATGGTGTTATATAGTGAGAAAATAAGGAGAAAAGTATTATTCTTATGTCCTCTCGAAGAGGATGGCATAAAATCTGATGATGCTTCTGTTAAGAAATTAATATTTTTCGCATTACAATTATCAACGCTTTCTATTTTATGGGTTTTAGTTAACCAGTCAGACAAATTAGCACTAACAAAATACAGCACATTAACAGAATATGGTATTTATAGTGTCGCAGTATCTATCATAAGTGTGTTAGCTATATTGAGTGATCCGTTGAATCAGTATTTACAACCTAGATTGACAAGATGTTATCATCAAAACAATCTAAAAGAATATTCAAAATTATTTAGTAATGCATTAAAGTTTATATGTATATTAACAATACCGCTAAGTGTGTTTCTGTTTTTTTATAGTAAGGATGTTTTATTTATATGGAGCGGTGATGAAATATTATCAATCAAAGCTGCGAAGTATTTACCATGGTTATTTATAGGTGGGGTCTTTTCAATATACTCTAATTTTGTGTTTTTATTATTATATAGTTTTGGTGAGTTAAGAAGACACACAGTAGTGTATGCGTTATTTAGTCTTTTCGTAATTCCGACAAATATTTTACTGGCAAAACAGTATTCAGGTCAAGGGACATCTATTTTCTTTGGTATTAGTTCTATGTTTTTATTTCTTTTATGGGGGGGGTATAATTTTGCAAAATTCTTCGTCAAAGGATTGCAGATCATATATATAT
>NZ_PTSN01000040.1:0-18827 GCF_002965865.1 Escherichia sp. MOD1-EC6098 | reverse complement strand
ACGCTCGGAATTATCAGTTGGCTGATTTTACTGGCTTTAACATTCACTTCCACGCAGGCGATGCAGCGAAACTTAGGCAAACGCTGGCAACAATTGCATAACTTCGTCTATCTTGTCGCGATCCTGGCCCCCATACATTATCTGTGGTCAGTAAAGATTATCTCACCACAGCCAATCATCTACGCTGGGCTGGCTTTACTGCTTTTAGCCTTACGTTATAAGAAGTTCCGTCAATGGTGGCGCTAATTTCATGAACTGTGCGGCTTGTTGCAAAATACGCGGCGTTGAAAGTTATTTACATGTTAGCTGTTGATTATCTTCCCTGATAAGACCAGTATTTAGCTGCCATTTGCTACGAAATCGTTATAATGTGCGACCTCGTTCTCCCTGACGCAGTTTTTGAGCTGCGGAAAAGGTGACAATGGCGAAACGAAGGTATATTTTGTTTTTTGCCGGAGAATGGCAGCAGATCGCTGCACAATGTCCGTCAAGTCTCACATTGACACTCTGGGGCAAAATAGACCGGCGTCCCGGCTGGCTGGAATTTATCGCTATGCATACAGCTACTGTCGGGGCATACGCTTTACAGACGGCGGTGAAACGCCTGTCACAATCACACTAAACAAAGAGTACGGAACCCACTCATGGATATTCGTAAGATTAAAAAACTGATCGAGCTGGTTGAAGAATCAGGCATCTCTGAACTGGAAATTTCTGAAGGCGAAGAGTCAGTACGCATCAGCCGTGCAGCACCTGCCGCAAGTTTCCCGATGATGCAACAAGCTTACGCTGCACCAATGATGCAGCAGCCAGCTCAGTCTAACGCAGCCGCTCCGGCGACCGTTCCTTCCATGGAAGCGCCAGCAGCAGCGGAAATCAGTGGTCACATCGTACGTTCCCCAATGGTTGGTACTTTCTACCGCACCCCAAGCCCGGACGCGAAAGCGTTCATCGAAGTGGGTCAGAAAGTGAACGTGGGCGATACCCTGTGCATCGTTGAAGCCATGAAAATGATGAACCAGATCGAAGCAGACAAATCCGGTACTGTGAAAGCAATTCTGGTCGAAAGTGGACAACCGGTAGAATTTGACGAGCCGCTGGTCGTCATCGAGTAACGAGGCGAACATGCTGGATAAAATTGTTATTGCCAACCGTGGCGAGATTGCATTGCGTATTCTTCGTGCCTGTAAAGAACTGGGCATCAAGACTGTCGCAGTGCACTCCAGCGCGGATCGCGACCTAAAACACGTATTACTGGCAGATGAAACGGTCTGTATTGGCCCTGCTCCGTCAGTAAAAAGCTATCTGAACATCCCGGCAATCATCAGCGCCGCTGAAATCACTGGCGCAGTAGCAATCCATCCGGGTTACGGCTTCCTTTCCGAAAACGCCAATTTTGCTGAGCAGGTTGAACGCTCTGGCTTTATCTTCATCGGCCCGAAAGCAGACACCATTCGCCTGATGGGTGACAAAGTGTCGGCAATTGCCGCGATGAAAAAAGCTGGCGTCCCTTGTGTACCAGGGTCTGACGGCCCGCTGGGCGACGATATGGATAAAAACCGCGCCATTGCTAAACGCATTGGTTACCCGGTAATTATCAAAGCTTCCGGCGGCGGCGGCGGTCGCGGTATGCGCGTAGTGCGCAGCGACGCTGAACTGGCGCAATCCATCTCCATGACGCGTGCGGAAGCGAAAGCTGCTTTCAGCAACGATATGGTTTACATGGAGAAATACCTGGAAAATCCTCGCCACGTCGAGATTCAGGTACTGGCGGACGGCCAGGGCAACGCTATCTATCTGGCTGAACGTGACTGCTCCATGCAGCGCCGTCACCAGAAAGTGGTCGAAGAAGCGCCAGCACCGGGCATTACCCCGGAACTGCGTCGCTACATTGGCGAACGTTGTGCCAAAGCGTGTGTTGATATCGGCTATCGCGGAGCAGGTACTTTCGAATTCCTGTTTGAAAACGGCGAATTCTATTTCATCGAAATGAACACCCGTATTCAGGTAGAACACCCGGTTACTGAAATGATCACCGGCGTTGACCTGATCAAAGAGCAGTTGCGTATCGCTGCCGGTCAACCGCTGTCGATCAAGCAAGAAGAAGTTCATGTTCGCGGCCATGCGGTGGAATGCCGTATCAATGCCGAAGATCCAAACACCTTCCTGCCAAGCCCGGGCAAAATCACCCGTTTCCACGCACCTGGCGGTTTTGGCGTGCGTTGGGAGTCTCATATCTACGCTGGCTACACCGTGCCGCCGTACTATGACTCAATGATCGGCAAACTGATTTGCTACGGTGAAAACCGTGATGTGGCGATTGCACGCATGAAGAATGCGCTGCAGGAGCTAATCATCGACGGTATCAAAACCAACGTTGATCTGCAGATCCGCATCATGAACGACGAGAACTTCCAGCATGGTGGCACTAACATCCACTATCTGGAGAAAAAACTCGGTCTTCAGGAAAAATAAGACTGCAACAGCGTCAAAAGGCCGGATTTTCCGGCCTTTTTTATTTCTGGGGATCGGCAAGCCCCATAAGGTACAATCCCCGCTTTATTCACCCATCAGGGACAAAAAATGGACACTCGTTTTGTTCAGGCCCATAAAGAGGCGCGCTGGGCGCTGGGGCTGACCCTTTTGTATCTGCTTGTTTGGTTAGTAGCTGCTTACTTACCTGGCGTTGCCCCCGGTTTTACCGGTTTTCCGCGCTGGTTTGAGATGGCCTGCATCCTGACGCCGCTGCTGTTTATTGGACTGTGCTGGGCGATGGTGAAATTTATCTATCGCGATATTCCGCTGGAGGATGACGATGCAGCTTGAAGTGATTCTACCGCTGGTCGCCTATCTGGTGGTGGTGTTCGGGATTTCGGTTTATGCGATGCGTAAACGGAACACGGGCACTTTCCTGAATGAGTATTTCCTCGGCAGCCGCTCTATGGGCGGTATTGTGCTGGCGATGACGCTCACCGCAACCTATATCAGCGCCAGTTCGTTTATCGGCGGACCCGGCGCTGCTTATAAATACGGGCTGGGCTGGGTATTGCTGGCGATGATTCAGCTACCTGCTGTCTGGCTTTCGCTCGGTATTCTCGGCAAGAAGTTCGCTATTCTCGCGCGCCGCTACAATGCGGTAACGCTGAACGATATGCTGTTTGCCCGCTACCAGAGCCGTTTGCTGGTGTGGCTGGCGAGTTTGAGTTTGCTGGTAGCATTCGTTGGTGCAATGACCGTGCAGTTTATCGGCGGTGCGCGTCTACTGGAAACCGCTGCTGGCATTCCTTATGAAACCGGCCTGCTGATTTTCGGCATCAGTATTGCGTTGTATACCGCCTTTGGTGGCTTTCGCGCCAGTGTGCTGAACGACACTATGCAAGGGCTGGTGATGCTGATTGGCACCATTGTGCTACTGGTCGGCGTGGTCCATGCTGCTGGCGGCTTAAGCAACGCAGTAGAGACGCTACAATCCATTGATCCGCAACTGGTAACACCACAAGGCGCTGATGATATTCTGTCGCCTGCCTTCATGACTTCGTTCTGGGTTCTGGTGTGCTTTGGGGTGATTGGCCTGCCGCATACCGCGGTGCGCTGTATCTCTTACAAAGACAGCAAAGCGGTACATCGGGGGATCATCATCGGTACAATTGTGGTGGCGATCCTGATGTTTGGTATGCATCTGGCTGGCGCGTTAGGCCGCGCGGTGATCCCTGATCTCACCGTGCCGGATCTGGTGATCCCAACGTTGATGGTAAAAGTGTTGCCGCCGTTTGCTGCCGGGATCTTCCTTGCCGCCCCAATGGCCGCGATTATGTCGACGATCAATGCCCAATTGCTGCAAAGTTCCGCTACGATCATTAAAGATCTCTATCTGAATATCCGTCCGGAACAAATGCAAAACGAGACGCGTCTGAAGCGGATGTCGGCGGTGATTACGTTGGTTCTCGGCGCGTTGCTGCTGCTTGCCGCCTGGAAGCCGCCAGAAATGATCATCTGGTTAAATTTGCTGGCCTTCGGTGGTCTTGAAGCCGTCTTCCTGTGGCCATTGGTGCTGGGCCTTTACTGGGAACGCGCTAACGCCAAAGGCGCGCTAAGCGCGATGATCGTCGGCGGCGTGCTGTATGCCGTACTTGCAACCCTGAATATTCAGTACCTGGGCTTCCACCCTATCGTGCCCTCGTTACTGCTAAGTTTGCTGGCTTTCCTGGTCGGAAACCGTTTCGGTACATCCGTCCCGCAAGCTACCGTTTTGACTACTGATAAATAAAGAGTTTTGCCATGCCTTGGATCCAACTGAAACTGAACACCACCGGCGCGAATGCAGAAGATCTTAGCGATGCGCTGATGGAAGCCGGTGCCGTTTCTATCACTTTTCAGGATACCCACGATACGCCAGTGTTTGAGCCACTGCCGGGCGAAACTCGCCTGTGGGGCGACACCGATGTGATTGGTCTGTTTGACGCAGAAACAGACATGAATGAAGTTGTGGCGATTCTGGAAAACCATCCGCTACTCGGCGCGGGCTTCGCGCATAAAATCGAGCAACTGGAGGATAAAGACTGGGAACGCGAGTGGATGGATAATTTCCACCCGATGCGCTTTGGCGAACGTCTGTGGATCTGTCCAAGCTGGCGCGATGTACCAGACGAAAATGCTGTCAACGTGATGTTAGATCCGGGTCTGGCGTTTGGTACGGGCACTCATCCAACCACCTCTCTGTGCCTGCAATGGCTCGACAGCCTCGATTTAACCGGTAAAACGGTCATCGACTTTGGCTGTGGTTCCGGCATTCTGGCTATCGCGGCGCTGAAGTTGGGCGCAGCAAAAGCTATTGGTATTGATATCGATCCACAGGCCATTCAGGCCAGCCGCGACAATGCTGAACGTAATGGTGTTTCTGATCGACTGGAACTCTATCTCCCGAAAGATCAGCCTGAAGCAATGAAGGCCGACGTGGTGGTCGCTAACATTCTCGCAGGCCCGTTACGTGAACTGGCGCCGTTAATCAGCGTCCTGCCGGTTTCAGGCGGTTTACTGGGCCTTTCCGGTATCCTGGCAAGCCAGGCAGAGAGCGTTTGTGACGCGTATGCCGATAGCTTCACGCTCGACCCGGTTGTGGAAAAAGAAGAGTGGTGTCGCATTACCGGTCGTAAGAATTAACCTTCACAATGCGGCATAGTGGTGTAGCGCGAAGTGCGAGCAACATCACAAAAGGCACGTGAATTTGCTGATTATTTGAGCAAATTCACGTGCCTGAATTTTCATTCATAAAGAAAAATTGAGAACTTACTCAAATTTCTTTGAGTGCAAATTTTAGTCACTTGTTTCTAATGTGATGATTTTTATGACTAATTATTCCGCGGCGTTCATTTTAAATGCAATTCTTTGATCCATCTCAGAGGATTGGTCAAAGTTTGGCCTTTCATCTCGTGCAAAAAATGCGTAATATACGCCGCCTTGCAGTCACAGTATGGTCATTTCTTAACTCATGCGCATCGGACAATATCAGCTCAGAAATCGCCTGATCGCAGCGCCCATGGCTGGCATTACAGACAGACCTTTTCGGACGTTGTGCTACGAGATGGGAGCCGGATTGACAGTATCCGAGATGATGTCTTCTAACCCTCAGGTTTGGGAAAGCGACAAATCTCGTTTACGGATGGTGCACATTGATGAACCCGGTATTCGCACCGTGCAAATTGCCGGTAGCGATCCGAAAGAAATGGCGGATGCTGCACGTATTAACGTGGAAAGCGGTGCCCAAATTATTGATATCAATATGGGTTGCCCGGCTAAAAAAGTGAATCGCAAGCTCGCAGGCTCAGCCCTCTTGCAGTACCCGGATGTCGTTAAATCGATCCTTACCGAGGTCGTCAATGCAGTGGACGTTCCTGTCACTCTGAAGATTCGCACCGGTTGGGCGCCGGAACACCGTAACTGCGAAGAGATTGCCCAACTGGCTGAAGACTGTGGCATTCAGGCTCTGACCATTCATGGTCGTACACGCGCCTGTTTGTTCAATGGAGAAGCTGAATACGACAGTATTCGGGCAGTTAAGCAGAAAGTTTCCATTCCGGTTATCGCGAATGGCGACATTACTGACCCGCTTAAAGCCAGAGCTGTGCTCGACTATACAGGGGCGGATGCCCTGATGATAGGCCGCGCAGCTCAGGGAAGACCCTGGATCTTTCGGGAAATCCAGCATTATCTGGACACTGGGGAGTTGCTGCCCCCGCTGCCTTTGGCAGAGGTTAAGCGCTTGCTTTGCGCGCATGTTCGGGAACTGCATGACTTTTATGGTCCGGCGAAAGGTTACCGAATTGCACGTAAACACGTTTCCTGGTATCTCCAGGAACACGCTCCAAATGACCAGTTTCGGCGCACATTCAACGCCATTGAGGATGCCAGCGAACAGCTGGAGGCGTTGGAGGCATACTTCGAAAATTTTGCGTAAACAGAAATAAAGAGCTGACAGAACTATGTTCGAACAACGCGTAAATTCTGACGTACTGACCGTTTCTACCGTTAACTCTCAGGATCAGGTAACCCAAAAACCCCTGCGTGACTCGGTTAAACAGGCACTGAAGAACTATTTTGCTCAACTGAATGGTCAGGATGTTAATGACCTCTATGAGCTGGTACTGGCTGAAGTAGAACAGCCCCTGTTGGACATGGTGATGCAATACACCCGTGGTAATCAGACCCGTGCTGCGCTGATGATGGGCATCAACCGTGGTACACTGCGTAAAAAACTGAAAAAGTACGGCATGAACTAATTCAGGTTAGCTAAATGCTTGATTAAAAAGGCGCTACTCGGCATGGGGAAGCGCCTTTTTTATAGGCGTCACAAAGGGAGTGACCATGAGAACAGGATGTGAACCCACCCGGTTTGGCGATGAAACAAAAACGATCATTCAGGGTGATGCATTAGCCGAGCTAAAAAAAATCCCCACCGGGAGCATCGATCTGATCTTTGCCGACCCGCCTTATAACATCGGCAAAAATTTTGATGGTCTGATCGAAGCATGGAAAGAAGATCTGTTTATTAACTGGCTATTTGAAGTGATTGCAGAGTGCCACCGCATCCTTAAAAAACAGGGCTGCATGTACATCATGAACAGCACCGAAAACATGCCCTTTATCGATATCCAGTGTCGCAAACTTTTTACCATCAAAAGTCGCATCGTCTGGTCATATGACAGTTCTGGGGTACAGGCGAAGAAACACTACGGCTCCATGTACGAACCTATCCTGATGATGGTGAAAGACGCAAAGAACTACACATTTAACAGCGATGCTATTCTGGTAGAAGCCAAAACCGGATCGCAGCGCGCGTTGATCGATTATCGTAAAAATCCTCCGCAGCCTTACAATAATCAAAAAGTACCGGGCAACGTCTGGGATTTTCCGCGCGTGCGTTATTTGATGGATGAATATGAAAACCATCCGACGCAAAAGCCGGAAGCATTGCTGAAACGCATTATTCTCGCCTCTTCAAACCCTGGAGATATCGTTCTCGACCCGTTTGCGGGCAGTTTTACCACCGGCGCGGTCGCCGTCACAACCGGGCGAAAATTCATTGGTATTGAGATTAACAGCGAGTACATCAAGATGGGGCTCCGACGACTGGGTATCGCGTCACATTACTCCGTGGAAGAGCTGGCGAAAGTAAAAAAAAGAAAGACCGGCAACCTGTCAAAACGATGCCGGGTCAGCGAAGTTGACCCCGATCTCATTGCAAAGTAAAGGAAGTGTAAGCCTGGTTTTCAGATTATTCATTTCGTGTATATTTCCTGCCAGACTTGGTTAAACATGCACAGGCTCAGGTAATGATTCGCAAGTATTGGTGGCTCGTCGTTTTCGCTGTCTCCGTTTTTCTGTTTGATACTTTACTGATGCAATGGATTGAGCTGTTGGCTACAGAAACAGACAAATGCCGCAATATGAATTCGGTTAATCCACTTAAACTGGTTAACTGTGACGAACTGGATTTCTACAACAGAATGTAAGCTTATACGATATCTAATTCATTTGTTTTATGAATTAGTTTTGCTACATTTTTATCTGGTATGAACATTCTTAATACGTTATCGACTAAGGCGGGTGCGTGTTTATAAAGATCGTAACCCGCCATATTCATTAACCAGTTTTTGACAATTCCGCAGAAAGCACCCTCAATAATAATCATCACTACATCTAAATCGAGATTATTTTCCACACAGCCTTGTTGCTGACATGCCTGCAATATTTCGCGCAGAATCTGCGGATTAAAACCCATCTTCTCGCGTATTACGGCCTCTGCCAGCATCTCATCATTAAATTCACATTTGTGATATAAAATTTGCAGTAATGCTTGTTGGCGTGGAATTTCGGCAATATATTGCAAGCTAACAATCAGTTTTTCACGCAATTGCTGAAACGGGTTATGCTCTGCCCCTGCCGTCAACCGCTCCTGAATTAACTCCCGCAATGAAGGCTGTTGCAGCCACATCTCATTAAACAGTTGGGTCTTGTTTTCGAAATGCCAGTAGATAGCGCCACGCGTGACGTTGGCAGCATCAGCGATATCATTGAGCGTCGTCTTGCTTACACCATGCTGCGCAAACTGGGCGATGGCGGTTTCAATCAGTTCTTGCCGGGTCTTCAGAGCTTCAGCTTTGGTTCTTTTTGCCATGATTAATTATTCAGGAAATAAATACATTAGACATAAAGGAAATAATGAAAGGTAATGTATCACCCAATATTTATTTATACGAGAGGCTAAAATTCACCTGCTATAAATCGTCAAATAAACAAAATCCATTATTGACGTAGAATACATTTATTTAATGAATGTACGTTTCAATTTGCGTCAAAACAATTCCTCTCCCTTCAATTCACATCAAAACAAAACATTAGAACACGAATCTATTTTTGTGTTTATGTGCCTTGAGAGGCCAGTATTCATAACTATTTATTACATCGCCGGACGATAATTTGTAGGATAGCGAACTGTATTTTTATTTCTGCGAGTTAACGCGTTGCCTTTTTCTGGCAAATAACGCGCTTTTGTTTTTTTGAGGAATAGTAATGACGAAATATGCCAGGTTTTTCCTCCTGCCCCCCTTTATCATGATCTCCGCAGCGTTAATCGCGGGTTGCAACGATAAGGGAGAAGAGAAAGTTCACGTCGGTGAACCGCAGGTTACCGTTCATGTTGTGAAAACTGCCCCGTTAGAAGTTAAAACTGAATTACCTGGCCGTACCAACGCTTTCCGTATTGCCGAAGTTCGCCCACAGGTTAACGGGATCGTACTAAATCGTAATTTCACTGAAGGCAGCGATGTGCAAGCAGGTCAGTCCCTGTACCAGATTGATCCAGCGACCTATCAGGCAAGTTATGACAGTGCGAAAGGTGAACTGGCGAAAAGTGAAGCCGCCGCTTCCATCGCGCATTTGACGGTAAAACGTTACGTTCCGCTCGTGGGCACAAAATACATCAGTCAGCAGGAGTACGATCAGGCCATTGCTGATGCCCGCCAGGCCGATGCCGCCGTGATTGCCGCAAAAGCCACGGTCGAAAGCGCCCGCATCAATCTCGCTTATACCAAAGTAACCGCGCCAATTAGCGGACGTATCGGCAAATCGACTGTGACCGAAGGTGCTCTCGTCACTAACGGGCAAACGACTGAACTGGCGACTGTCCAGCAACTCGATCCTATCTACGTCGATGTGACCCAATCAAGCAACGATTTCATGAGACTGAAGCAGTCCGTAGAGCAAGGAAATTTACATAAGGAAAACACCACCAGCAACGTAGAGCTGGTCATGGAAAACGGTCAAACTTATCCCCTGAAAGGCACACTGCAATTCTCCGATGTGACCGTGGATGAAAGCACTGGTTCCATAACCCTACGTGCGGTTTTCCCTAACCCACAGCATACGCTTCTGCCGGGTATGTTTGTGCGCGCCCGGATTGATGAAGGTGTACAACCTGATGCCATTCTTATTCCGCAACAAGGCGTCAGCCGCACACCGCGTGGCGATGCAACCGTGCTGATTGTGAATGAGAAAAGTCAGGTTGAAGCGCGTCCAGTCGTTGCCAGCCAGGCGATTGGCGATAAATGGTTAATTAGCGAAGGGCTGAAATCTGGCGATCAAGTCATTGTCAGCGGTCTGCAAAAAGCGCGTCCGGGAGAACAGGTTAAAACCACGACCGATACCCCCGCAGATACTGCGTCGAAGTAAGGCAATCAGACATGGCAAACTTTTTTATTCGACGACCGATATTTGCATGGGTGCTGGCCATTATTCTGATGATGGCAGGCGTACTGGCGATCCTACAATTACCTATCGCCCAATACCCAACCATTGCGCCGCCTGCGGTTTCTGTTTCGGCAAACTATCCGGGTGCTGATGCACAGACCGTACAGGATACGGTGACGCAGGTTATCGAACAGAATATGAATGGTATCGATAACCTGATGTATATGTCCTCCACCAGCGATTCCGCCGGTAGCGTAACAATTACCCTCACTTTCCAGTCAGGGACAGATCCAGATATCGCGCAAGTCCAGGTGCAGAACAAACTCCAACTTGCCACGCCGTTGCTGTCGCAGGAAGTTCAACAACAGGGGATTAGCGTTGAAAAGTCCAGTAGCAGTTATTTGATGGTGGCAGGTTTTGTCTCTGATAATCCCAGTACCACTCAGGACGATATCTCGGACTATGTGGCCTCTAACGTTAAAGATACGCTTAGCCGCCTGAATGGCGTTGGTGACGTGCAACTATTTGGCGCACAGTATGCGATGCGTATCTGGCTGGACGCCGACCTACTAAACAAATATAAACTGACACCGGTTGATGTGATTAACCAGTTGAAAGTGCAGAACGATCAGATAGCTGCCGGGCAACTGGGCGGAACACCAGCGTTGCCTGGGCAACAGTTGAACGCCTCGATTATTGCTCAGACCCGGTTAAAAAATCCGGAAGAGTTCAGCAAAGTCACCCTGCACGTGAACAGCGACGGTTCAGTGGTTCGCCTGAAAGATGTCGCCCGTGTTGAGCTTGGTGGTGAAAACTATAACGTCATCGCCCGTATCAACGGTAAACCGGCAGCGGGTCTGGGTATTAAACTAGCCACTGGTGCGAACGCCCTCGATACGGCGAAAGCCATTAAGGCGAAACTGGCAGAATTACAGCCATTCTTCCCGCAGGGAATGAAGGTTCTCTACCCTTATGACACCACACCATTCGTCCAGCTTTCTATTCACGAAGTGGTAAAAACGCTGGTTGAAGCCATTATCCTGGTGTTTCTGGTGATGTATCTGTTCTTGCAGAATATGCGAGCAACGCTGATCCCCACCATTGCTGTGCCCGTAGTGCTGTTAGGGACGTTTGCCATCCTCGCCGCTTTTGGTTACTCCATCAACACACTAACAATGTTTGGAATGGTGCTTGCCATCGGGCTGCTCGTCGATGATGCGATAGTGGTGGTAGAGAACGTCGAGCGCGTGATGATGGAGGATAATCTCCCGCCAAAAGAAGCGACGGAAAAATCGATGTCGCAAATTCAGGGCGCACTGGTGGGTATTGCGATGGTGCTGTCAGCGGTTTTTATTCCGATGGCATTCTTCGGCGGTTCCACAGGGGCAATTTATCGCCAGTTTTCTATCACCATTGTTTCGGCAATGGCGCTTTCCGTACTGGTGGCATTGATTCTCACCCCTGCATTATGCGCAACGCTACTCAAACCAGTCTCTGCCGAACATCACGATAAAAAGAGCGGTTTCTTCGGCTGGTTTAATACCACTTTCGATCATAGCGTTAACCACTATACCAATAGCGTTGGCAAAATCCTCGGTTCCACAGGGCGATATTTACTGATCTATGCGCTGATAGTTGCCGGAATGGTAGTGTTGTTTTTACGTCTCCCTTCTTCCTTTTTGCCGGAAGAAGATCAGGGGGTCTTTCTGACCATGATTCAACTTCCTGCTGGCGCGACGCAAGAGCGGACGCAAAAAGTGTTGGATCAAGTGACGGATTACTATCTGAAGAACGAGAAAGCGAACGTTGAAAGCGTCTTTACGGTTAACGGATTTAGCTTCAGCGGCCAGGCACAAAACGCCGGGATGGCCTTCGTTAGCCTGAAACCGTGGGAAAAGCGTGGTGGCGATGAAAACAGCGCGGAAGCAGTTATCCACCGCGCCAAAATGGAGCTGGGCAAGATCCGCGACGGTTTTGTCATTCCGTTCAATATGCCAGCCATTGTTGAACTGGGCACAGCAACGGGATTCGACTTTGAGTTAATCGATCAGGCCGGTCTGGGGCACGATGCCCTAACCCAGGCCCGCAACCAGTTGCTTGGTATGGCGGCGCAACATCCTGACAGCTTAGTCAGTGTACGTCCCAATGGTCTGGAAGATACCGCGCAGTTCAAACTTGAAGTTGACCAGGAAAAGGCACAGGCATTAGGCGTTTCGCTTTCTGATATCAATCAGACTATTTCTACGGCGTTGGGCGGAACTTACGTTAACGACTTCATCGACCGTGGACGGGTAAAAAAAGTGTACGTTCAGGCTGATGCAAAATTCCGTATGCTGCCAGAAGATGTCGATAAACTTTATGTCCGCAGCGCCAACGGTGAAATGGTGCCATTCTCTGCCTTTACCACTGCACATTGGGTGTATGGTTCTCCGCGACTGGAACGCTACAACGGCCTGCCTTCAATGGAGATTCAGGGGGAAGCCGCGCCAGGAACCAGTTCCGGTGATGCGATGGCGCTGATGGAAAATCTTGCGTCAAAATTACCTGCCGGCATTGGTTATGACTGGACGGGGATGTCGTATCAGGAACGCTTATCGGGTAACCAGGCTCCTGCCCTGGTAGCAATCTCCTTCCTGGTGGTTTTCCTGTGCCTTGCGGCGCTCTATGAAAGCTGGTCAATTCCCGTCTCGGTCATGCTGGTCGTGCCATTAGGGATTGTCGGTGTACTGCTGGCTGCAACACTCTTTAATCAGAAAAATGACGTTTATTTTATGGTGGGCTTGTTAACGACAATTGGCTTATCAGCCAAAAACGCCATTTTGATTGTTGAGTTCGCCAAAGACCTGATGGAGAAAGAAAGTAAAGGCGTTATCGAAGCAACGCTAATGGCGGTGCGCATGCGTCTGCGACCTATCCTGATGACATCCCTCGCATTTATACTCGGCGTGTTGCCGCTGGCTATCAGTAACGGTGCCGGGAGCGGCGCTCAGAACGCAGTGGGTATCGGTGTAATGGGTGGCATGGTCTCTGCAACATTGCTGGCTATTTTCTTCGTGCCGGTGTTCTTTGTCGTGATCCGCCGTTGCTTCAAAGGGTAAATCAGAAACATAAAGGCGTCTTCGACGCCTTTTAAATTTTCTGGAAAAATGAGAATAATTAATAGGATAAGCATTATTTTTTCTATAACCAGCAACTCATTTGCACCTTCTCCCTTCACTATTTTTACAATTCACATAATTTGTCATTATTCATCCTAAAAGAATTATAACTACCAATGATAAAATAATATCCAGATCGTTAATAAGAGAATTCACTTATTAAGCGATAGCGTTATTATTGAGGTAACATCATGAAAAGATTAATTTCTGTGGCATTGCTCACCGCATTGCTGGCGGGTTGTGCTCACGATTCCCCTTGCGTTCCGGTTTATGACGATCAGGGCCGTCTGGTTCACACCAATACCTGTATGAAAGGTACGACGCAGGATAACTGGGAAACTGCCGGAGCTATTGCTGGCGGGGCAGCGGCTGTCGCTGGCCTGACAATGGGGATTATTGCTCTGTCAAAATAACTGAACAGAGCGCGGAAGTCCGCGCTCTGTTTAACGATACAGAATCTTTCTATACGTTAAACATTGCTATATTCCGCTGGCTAATTCCCTTTTAATTAAGCATTTTATCTCGTCGCTTTCCTTTCTATCGAAATAACGCATGAATTTATTTTTCAATAACATCATCCCTTCTGATACTCACGCTAATAATCATTATTCTGCTTAGTAAAATACGCGTAAATATTTTGCGCCAAAATGTGGCGCATGTTTCATTTTCGCACCATTGCGGGGCGCTGTTTCTATTATTTCCTGTCTACACTCTGCTTATTGCGTCGCGGAATCGTGCGCAAAAACTGGCACTACTTTTGCTTATAAGAGGATGGCCACAGACAGGTAAAAAACGTTTCCCAAACGTTCTATAACGATAATTTTCGCCTTACAGGAAGCATTATGAAAAAGATGATGATAGCCACACTGGCTGCCGCCAGCGTGCTGCTTGCCGTTGCAAATCAGGCGCATGCTGGCGCGACGCTCGATGCTGTAAAGAAAAAAGGTTTTGTGCAATGCGGGATCAGCGACGGATTACCGGGGTTCTCTTATGCTGATGCAGACGGTAAGTTTTCTGGTATTGATGTTGATGTTTGTCGTGGTGTTGCCGCTGCTGTATTTGGCGACGACACGAAAGTGAAATATACGCCGCTCACCGCAAAAGAACGCTTTACTGCATTGCAATCCGGAGAAGTGGACTTACTCTCCCGTAATACGACCTGGACTTCATCTCGCGACGCAGGCATGGGAATGGTATTTACTGGCGTCACTTATTACGACGGCATTGGTTTCCTGACACATGACAAAGCAGGGTTAAAAAGCGCGAAGGAACTTGATGGCGCAACTGTCTGTATTCAGGCGGGTACGGATACTGAACTCAACGTTGCCGATTACTTCAAGGCAAACAATATGAAGTACACGCCAGTGACTTTCGATCGCTCTGACGAATCCGCGAAGGCACTGGAGTCTGGTCGCTGCGATACTCTGGCTTCGGATCAATCACAACTGTATGCCTTGCGTATCAAATTAAGTAACCCTGCCGAATGGATTGTTCTGCCGGAAGTTATCTCTAAAGAACCGCTTGGCCCGGTGGTTCGTCGTGGCGATGACGAATGGTTTTCTATTGTGCGCTGGACCCTGTTCGCCATGCTGAATGCTGAAGAGATGGGCGTTAATTCACAGAACGTCGATGAAAAAGCAGCAAATCCGGCAACACCAGATATGGCGCACCTGCTGGGTAAAGAAGGCGATTACGGTAAGGATCTGAAACTGGATAACAAGTGGGCCTACAACATCATCAAACAGGTAGGTAATTACTCGGAAATTTTTGAGCGCAACGTCGGCTCCGAAAGTCCGCTGAAAATTAAACGGGGTCAAAATAACCTCTGGAATAACGGTGGCATCCAATATGCACCGCCCGTGCGTTAAGTAAGTGTGAGGTAACGAGCGTCGCTACAGCGGCGCTCTCTTTAGCGTTATGGTTTTCGAGGTTTCTATGTCTCATCGCCGCCCAACTGTTAAAGGCTCACTCTCCTTTGCCAACCCTGTGGTTCGCGCTTGGTTATTCCAAATCCTTGCCGTTGTTGCCGTCGTCGGCATTGTTAGTTGGCTATTTCACAATACCGTGACGAATCTAAGCAATCGTGGCATTACATCAGGGTTTGCCTTTCTTGATCGTGGCGCTGGCTTCGGTATCGTCCAGCATTTGATCGATTACCAGCAGGGCGATACCTACGGACGCGTTTTTATTGTCGGTTTGCTCAATACGCTACTGGTTTCAGCATTGTGTATTGTGTTCGCTTCTGTTCTGGGCTTCTTTATTGGATTAGCGCGACTTTCAGAGAACTGGTTACTGCGAAAGTTATCCACAATTTATATTGAGATCTTCCGTAATATTCCGCCGCTGTTGCAAATCTTCTTCTGGTACTTTGCCGTGTTGCGCAATTTGCCCGGACCGCGACAGGCAGTGAGTGCGTTTGATCTGGCCTTTTTGAGCAATCGCGGGCTTTACATTCCCTCACCGCAACTGGGAGATGGATTTCTTGCGTTTATCGTGACCGTTGTGATGGCTATAGCCATTTCTGTTGGGCTATTTCGCTTCAACAAAACGTACCAGATAAAAACCGGTCAACTACGTCGCACATGGCCTGTCGCCGCTGTGATGATCATTGGTTTACCTTTGCTGGCGCAATGGCTTTTTGGCACAGCACTTCACTGGAACATTCCAGCCCTACAAGGGTTTAACTTCCGCGGTGGTATGGTGCTGATCCCTGAACTGGCTGCCTTAACGTTGGCGCTTTCGGTCTATACCTCTGCATTTATCGCTGAGATTATCCGCGCAGGGATTCAGGCTGTGCCTTATGGCCAACACGAAGCAGCCCGATCGCTGGGATTACCCAATACTGTCACACTACGTCAGGTGATTATTCCGCAGGCGCTGCGGGTGATTATTCCTCCGTTAACCAGCCAGTATCTCAACATCGTCAAAAACTCTTCTCTTGCCGCCGCTATTGGCTATCCGGATATGGTTTCACTGTTTGCCGGCACCGTGCTTAACCAGACCGGGCAGGCCATCGAGACGATAGCCATGACCATGTCGGTCTATCTGATTATCAGCCTGACTATCTCACTGCTGATGAATATCTATAACCGCCGTATCGCAATCGTTGAACGCTAAGGAGTCATGATGACGAAAGTATTGCTGTCTCATCCCCCGCGCCCGGCGAACCATAACCCAAGCCGCGTTATAGTTTGGGCGCGCAAAAATCTGTTCTCAAACTGGAGTAATAGTCTGCTGACCATTGGTTGCCTGTGGCTGATGTGGGAATTGATTCCACCGTTGCTGAACTGGGCTTTTTTGCAGGCTAACTGGGTTGGGTCAACCCGCGCAGACTGTACAAAAGCAGGTGCCTGCTGGGTCTTCATCCACGAGCGATTTGGCCAGTTTATGTATGGGCTTTACCCACACGACCAACGCTGGCGAATTAATCTGGCATTACTGATTGGCCTGATTTCGATTGCACCAATGTTCTGGAAAATACTCCCGCATCGCGGTCGCTATATTGCGGTATGGGCGGTGATTTACCCGCTTATTGTCTGGTGGCTAATGTATAGTGGTTTTCTTGGTCTTGAGCGAGTTGAAACCCGGCAATGGGGTGGGCTAACACTTACTTTGATTATTGCATCAGTTGGGATTGCAGGGGCGCTGCCGTGGGGGATTTTATTGGCGTTAGGCCGCCGTTCTCATATGCCGATTGTGCGTATCTTATCCGTCATTTTTATCGAGTTCTGGCGTGGCGTACCGCTGATCACCGTGTTGTTTATGTCGTCAGTGATGCTGCCGTTATTTATGGCAGAAGGCACCAGCATCGACAAACTGATCCGTACATTAGTCGGAGTGATCCTGTTCCAGTCCGCTTATGTTGCGGAAGTGGTGCGAGGTGGATTGCAGGCGCTCCCCAAAGGTCAATATGAAGCTGCAGAGTCGCTGGCGTTGGGTTACTGGAAAACCCAGGGGCTGGTTATTCTGCCACAGGCACTGAAACTGGTTATTCCAGGGCTGGTAAACACCATCATCGCACTATTCAAAGATACCAGTCTGGTGATCATTATCGGGTTGTTCGATCTTTTCAGTAGCGTTCAGCAGGCAACCGTTGATCCCGCCTGGTTGGGCATGTCGACCGAAGGGTACGTCTTCGCGGCACTGATCTATTGGATCTTCTGTTTCAGTATGTCGCGTTATAGCCAACATCTGGAAAAACGTTTTAACACCGAGCGTACACCGCATTGAGGACACTATGAGCCAAATTTTACTGCAACCTGCTAACGCGATGATTACGCTGGAAAATGTTAACAAATGGTATGGGCAATTCCATGTCCTGAAGAATATAAATTTAATCGTGCAACCGGGGGAACGAATCGTTCTGTGTGGCCCTTCTGGTTCCGGGAAATCGACAACCATCCGTTGTATTAATCACCTGGAAGAACATCAACAGGGAAGAATCGTAGTGGATGGCATCGAACTTAACGAAGATATCCGCAATATTGAGCGTGTCAGGCAAGAAGTAGGGATGGTCTTTCAGCATTTCAATCTCTTCCCACATCTGACCGTTTTACAGAACTGTACCCTGGCGCCGATTTGGGTACGCAAGATGCCGAAGAAAGAGGCTGAAGCTCTGGCGATGCATTACCTTGAGAGAGTACGAATTGCCGAACATGCACAGAAGTTTCCCGGGCAGATATCCGGTGGTCAGCAGCAACGCGTTGCCATAGCTCGTTCACTCTGCATGAAACCCAAGATCATGTTGTTTGATGAACCCACGTCGGCGCTCGATCCGGAGATGGTGAAAGAAGTGCTGGATACGATGATTGGACTGGCACAGTCGGGTATGACAATGCTGTGTGTAACGCATGAGATGGGATTTGCCCGCACTGTTGCTGACAAGGTCATTTTTATGGATCGCGGAGAGATTGTTGAGCAGGCCGCGCCGGATGAGTTTTTTGCACATCCGAAATCGGAACGCACGCAGGCGTTTTTATCGCAGGTAATCCATTAAATTGGATATGGTTTCAAAATGCAAAAAGGCCATCCTTTCGGATGGCCTTCTGCTTTATTTGATGTCTGGCAGTTCCCTACTCTCGCATGGGGAGACCCCACACTACCATCGGCGCTACGGCGTTTCACTTCTGAGTTCGGCATGGGGTCAGGTGGGACCACCGCGCTACTGCCGCCAGACAAATTCTTTTCTAATCTGCCGAACTTTAACCTAAAAAGTGGTGCTGATACCCAGAGTCGAACTGGGGACCTCACCCTTACCAAGGGTGCGCTCTACCAACTGAGCCATATCAGCACGCTAAATTTGATGCCTGGCAGTTCCCTACTCTCGCATGGGGAGGCCCCACACTACCATCGGCGCTACGGCGTTTCACTTCTGAGTTCGGCATGGGGTCAGGTGGGACCACCGCGCTATCTCCGCCAGGCAAA